>JBDTOS010000411.1:0-2512 GCA_039933095.1 Dokdonella sp. | reverse complement strand
CAAGGCCGGCAAAGAGGTCAAGTTTGCGATCCATCCGGTGGCTGGACGCATGCCCGGTCACATGAACGTGCTTCTCGCCGAAGCCGGCGTGCCCTACGACCTGATCGCCGACATGGACGAGGTCAACCCCGAGTTCAAGACCTGCGATGTCGCGATCGTCATCGGCGCCAACGATGTCGTCAATCCGGCCGCGCGCACCGACAAGACATCACCGATCTACGGCATGCCGATTCTCGATGTCGTCAACGCGCGTCAGGTCATCGTCATCAAGCGCGGCAAGGGCACCGGATTTGCCGGCATCGAGAACGCGCTGTTCTACGCCGACAATTGCAAGCTGCTCTACGCCGACGGCAAGGAAGCGGCCAATCGCTTGATCACCGAGTTCAAGGCGTTCGAGGGCGGCGGCGGGCATTGATCTCGAGGGTCCTGTTCCGACGCTGAGCGACATCTGAAGTCACTCTCGGCCTGACGCTCGATATCAACGCAACGGTCGTCGCCAAGTCAGCAACGCGGCAAACACGATAGCGGCAATCAGCACCGCGATATCCAGAGTCGAGAGGCGCTGTTGTATCAACGCGGTCGCCATTCCCGGTCCGATCTCGACAGCGGTCGTGCGCAACGGCAATCCAAGCAGCGAGGCCATATCGGCGGCAACGAGCAGGTATTGCGCGTAGAAACACGCGAGTGCGGTCGCCACTGCGGCAATCAATGCACCGCGCTTCGAACCGGCGAATCCGTGCGAGCGCAGTGCCCACGCGATGATCGCCGCAATTGCCAGCGCAAGAATCGTCAACGATTGGCGGCTGTACAAGGCGAGCACGCACCACACTGCACCACCGGCCAGCGCGCACATCAATGCGGTGGCAATCCCGACCACCCGTGACGAGCCATACGAAGGCTTGGCATCCGCACTCATCGACAACCGCCGATCATTGATTTTTGACGTTGTACGTCAGGCGAAACAATTCGGAACAGCATCAGGTTCATCGCCACGGGGACAGCGGGCGATGATAGCGCGAGCTGCGTGGTTTGCAGGCACTGCGAGAGATCGCGAGGGGTTCAGGGTTCGGAATTTCCGACTGCAAAACGTAGTTGATTTTTCTTGCTTCCCGTTATGGATTTTCGCACCCAATCGGCGGATCATGATCCAGGCCTGTACCTGAGTATTCGGGGGAGTGCCATGGTCTCGTATCGCGCCTTGCTGTTGTTCATCTGCACCTGTTTGGCAAGCGCGCAAGTTTTCGCGGGGGATCCGGTGTGTGTGAGCAACGAGACCGAGTTGCGACAGGCACTAGCAACGGCCGGTATGAACGGTACCTATAACGAGATACGTCTGATGGAAGGAACGTATTTCACCGGTGGCCAGAAATTCAGCTACAGCACCTCGGCCGCACGCAGCCTGAGCATTTCCGGTGGTTGGTATAACGACCACGACCCATGCGATTTTCAGCACTCGCGCGCCGACGGGACCATCATCGATGGACAGCATGTTACTGCCGTGCTGAGTATCGATGGCAGCATAAGCAATGCACCGGGCACCAGCGTGTCCATCAGCAATCTTACCCTGCGCAACGGGGCGACCAGCACCAATGGAGAGTCTGCTGCACTTGCTGTTTTCGGAGGGACGGGACAGGACCTGCGCGTGCAGAATATCGCTGTGTGGGGGAGCCATAACACGACGCCACCGCCGCAAAACATCTTCAGCAACGTCGTCACGTTCTATGGCTATGCGGATGTCTACTTCATCAACAACCTGATCGGCGATTCAGATGGTCCGTACGCGAATCTCGGGATCTTCACCAGCTCCACGAGCCAAACCGTTTACATGCATAACAACACCCTGGCGCTCAATTGCTGCTCGTTCGGCGCCTTGCTCGATGCCAGCGGCGGCACCGCGTTTCGTCTCGTCAACAATGCCATTCTGGGTCAGGTGGAACTCAATAGTCGCGATGCCAATAATCCTATTCGGCTCTGGTTGTATGACAACCTGGGCGTGTGGGGGTACCACAGCATCGTCACAGCACCTTCGATTCAGGCCAGTGTAGGCAACGATCTTGAGACGAATCCGGGGTTTATCGGCCCGCTGGATTTTCGTCCCGCTGCAAATTCGCCACTGGTGAATCGCGGATTGAATGCACCGATCGGCGGATCGAGCACGTTCGATCTCGAGAGCAATACGCGCGTCGATCTCGGCACCATCGATGTCGGTGCCTACGAATCGACGCGAGAACGGATTTTCGCCAACGGATTCAATTAGCGGCGCTGCGGTTGCGAACCGGGCCAAAGGAATCTGCCGCCGTCAACGTCCACGCCTGCGAAAGATGTTGAAATCCGATATGCGGGTAGTAGTTTTCTGCGGCAGGCGCGGCCAGCAGGATGAGGCGAGCAAGCGGAGCGGCGTCGCGCGTGCGCCGAATCAGCTCCTTGCCGATGCCGCAACGTTGATGCGAAACGCGCACGGCGAGGTCGGACAAATACGTCGCGTAACTGAAGTCGCTGAGTGCGCGCGAGA
>JBDTOS010000410.1:0-2547 GCA_039933095.1 Dokdonella sp. | reverse complement strand
GGTAGACGCAGCGGACTCAAAATCCGCCGCCCTTAAAAGCGTGGGGGTTCGAGTCCCCCCTTCGGCACCAAAGTCCTTGTCACCCGTGGTTTTGCGGGATTCGGGTCTAAGTCAGGACCTATTTTGGTCCAGGATTCGTCCAAGGAACTATGCCCGTCGCAACCTCTCCGACTCCGCGCGAGCGCGAATAAGCGCGATGTTTCGTGCCGACACCGTTTGCTAAAGCGCCTCAACATTCAGCGTCAACCGCGATCCGATTGCCGCCAAGGCGGTTGCAACGGCGTCGATCTTGGTTGGGTGCTGGATGTCGACCAGTCTCGTCACCACCTGCGGACTGGTACCGAGTCTTCGCGCCAATTCCGCCGGGGTAATACGTGCTGCAATCATCGCATTGAGCAGCAAAACCTTCGCCGAGACGCTCGGCGGCAATTCGATTCCGATCTCGCCACGCTGTGCGGCGGATGGCGGTGGAACCTGGCGGCGATCCTCGAAGTAGAAGTCCATGGCCGTTACCAGGGCATCACGCGCCAGGTCGATCGTTTCTTCTCGGGTCGTGGCGCCTGTAACGGCCTCGGGAACATCCCGGAAGCGCGCAATGTAGCCGCCATCATCTTTGACAATTCGAGCCGGATAAATGTGCATGCAGAGTTCTCGATCGTGTTGTCAGTGAAGCTTTCCTTGCGAGGCATGAGCAGTGCGCAAACGTTTATCGACGCCGAGCATTGATTCCCAACTGCTTGAGAATTGCTAACCGCAGACCCTCACCGATCTCCGCCGCATGTCGCGGCAGCGTGGTCTGGCGTCCGCAGTAGTACAGCTTCGAATGCCTGTTGCCTTCCTTGATTGTTACTCCGTTGGCCAGGAGCCATCGCCTGAATTCGGAAAGCTTCATGGGATACGCGTCCTTGCGTGGTGGGTGTCCGGATAGAGTACGCATTATTGCGTACATGTCAACATTTTTGCGTATCTATGGCTAGCGAGTTTTCGATACGTGTAAATGCAGTTTCGAGAATCATGGGTTGCAATAGTTTTGATATTTCGACTACTATCGAAATATGAAAAACACGACGGCAGTATCACTGCTCGCGGCACTGGCTCAGGAATCGCGGCTGGCAGTATTCCGTCTGCTGGTTGAAAAGGGAGCTGCGGGCATGCCTGCCGGCGAGATCGCCGAGCGGTTGAAGATCAGTCCCGCGACGTTGTCGTTTCATCTGAAGGAACTGACCAACGCCGGACTCACCCAGTCACGGCAGGACGGCCGCTTTGTCGTCTATTCGACCAATTACAAGGCGATGAACGATCTGCTTTCGTTCCTCACTGCCAACTGCTGCGCCGGAACGCCGTGCGACTCGGTCGACAGCAGTTGCAAACCAGTCACTCGCACCCGCAGGAGTTCACCATGAAACGCATGCATATCCACGTGTCTGTCAAAGATATCGACGACAGTATTCGCTTTTATTCCGGTTTGTTCGCCAGCGAACCAACGGTTCGCAAAGACGACTACGCCAAGTGGCTGCTCGATGATCCACGCGTGAACTTTGCCATCTCGACCCGCGCGCAATCGGTTGGCATCAATCATCTAGGCATCCAGGCCGAGAATGCGGAGGAACTTGCTGAAATCGAACAACGCGCAGCGCTTGCGAACCTGCGTGCGGAACCCGAAACGAGTGCCAACTGCTGTTATGCGCAGTCGAACAAACACTGGCTGGAAGATCCGCAAGGCATCGTTTGGGAGGCGTTTCACAGCTTCGGCGAAATCCCCGTCTATGGCAGCGCCCGCAATGACGAGCAAGCCTGCTGCCCTGGACCGAAAAACGCCGCGGCAGCGCAGAAATCAGCTGCGCATTCCAGCGCGAGTTGTTGCTGAATCAACGCCAGAACTTTCACGAGAGCGCCCGGAGAACCAATGATTGCGAAGACCTACAACATCCTGTTCCTCTGCACCGGCAACAGCGCGCGCAGCATTCTCGCCGAGGGATTGATCACCCATCTGAGCGGTGGAAGATTCCACGGTTTCAGTGCCGGTAGCTATCCGACCGGTCGCGTCAATCCGTTTGCCCTCGAAGCACTCAAGCAATTCGGGTGCGACACGACCAACTGCAGTTCCAAGAGTTGGGATGTGTTTGCAGAACCCGACGCGCCGCGCATGGATTTTGTCATCACCGTATGCGACAACGCCGCGGGCGAAGTGTGCCCGATATGGCCAGGTCACCCTATGACGGCGCATTGGGGTTTTGCCGACCCTTCTCATGTCGAAGGCGATGCGGCGACGAGGCAGGCGGCGTTTATGCGAACGGCCAATGCGATTGCGCATCGCCTGCGGCTGTTCCTCAGCATTCCGATCGAGAAGCTTGATCGAATGGCGCTGACAAGTGAGATCAAGAGCCTCGGCGAGGTCTGATCGATGCTGCTATCGCGACGACTGCTTGCCGAAGGACTCGGAACCGCTTTTCTGCTCGCGGTCGTGGTCGGCTCCGGAATCATGGGCGAGCGGCTGGCGGGCGGCAACGTGGCAATCGCCTTGCTTGCCAACACCCTGGCGACGGG
>JBDTOS010000409.1:0-2557 GCA_039933095.1 Dokdonella sp. | reverse complement strand
GGCGTGGGCGCGTCGCGATTACGAGATGCTGTTGCTTGATCCGCCACGCTCAGGTGCGGTCGAGGTGCTTGCATATCTGCCGCGCAAGAAAACCCATCGCGTGGTCTATGTTTCCTGTCATCCGGCGTCGCTGGCGCGCGATGCCGGTATCCTCGTCAACACGCATGGCTTCAAGTTGCGCAGTGCCGGCGTCATGGATATGTTTCCGCAGACGGCGCATGTCGAATCGATTGCGCTGTTTGAGCGCTGAAGCGACTGGTCGCTGTGATTTGACTGAACCATGAATCCGGACAAAAAGTGGAACTAAGAAGACTGCGATGCTGATTATTGGTCTCCCCGGAAAAACGCTTGGCGCAATCGATCGCGAGTGGCTTCGATCACCGCAGGTATCGGGTGCGATCCTGTTTTCGCGCAACTTCGAAAGTCGCGCCCAGGTCAGTGCACTGATCAATGCGATTCGCGAGGTACGATCAGAAGATTTTCTCGTCTGCGTCGATCAGGAAGGTGGTCCGGTACAACGCTTTCGCGACGGCTTCACACACTTGCCCGCGCTCGCACGGATCGGCGACAGGTACGAAGAAGATTCAGCGCAGGCGATTGAACTCGCTGAGGAGCACGCGTGGCTGATGGCAAGCGAGATGCGCGCAATCGGCATTGATCTTTCGTTTGCCCCAGTCGCCGATTTGAAGCGCGGCAATCGCGCGATTGGCGAACGCGCATTCCACGCTGACCCGGAAATCAGTTCGATCCTGGTGCTGGCCTACCAGCGTGGCATGCGCCTGGCCGGCATGGCAGCAACGTTGAAACACTTCCCTGGACATGGTTCGGTGCTTGAAGACACTCATTTCGATGACGCAGTCGATGCGCGTTCTCGCGAGGAAATCTTCTCGACCGACCTCATGCCGTTTGTCGATGGAATTGCTGCCGGTGCGGAAGCGGTGATGCTGGCCCATGTGACCTATCCTGCAGTCGATTCCGTGGCGGCTGGTTTCTCACGCGTCTGGATCGACGACATTCTGCGTGGCGAGCTGGGTTTTCGTGGCGTCGTGATTGGTGACGATATCGGCATGGCCGCGACCGAAAGCGTCGGCGGCATTGCTGCGCGGATCAATGCACATTTGAGCGCAGGTTGCGATCTGATCCTTGCATGCAATCCATCGATCGTTCCGGAGTCACTCGATGCGAGCGCCGGCATGGCGGCTTGCGATCCGGAAGTTCTGGCTGGCCTGCGCGGGAAAATCGCCCCGAGCTGGGATGATCTCGTGGACAATCCGCAGCGTGATCGCTTTCTCAGTCGCGTAACCGCTTTGGCTGATTCGGCTTCGGCAGGTGGCGCATGACGATGCTTGATGACTACAACCGCGCGCTCGAGCGTGCCGATCGTGTTCACGATCAGGCGACGATCGAGGCAGCCATTACGCGAATCGGCCGGGAAGTAACCAAGGCGCTCGCTGGTGAACCGGCGATTTTCATGTCGGTCATGCATGGCGGAATGATTTTCGCCGGGCAACTCGCAACGACCGTCGACGGACCACTTGAGTTCGACTACCTGCATGCGACGCGCTATCGCGGTACTACAAGTGGCGGCGAGCTACTCTGGAAGCGCAAGCCGACGATAGCGATGGCAGACCGCACTGTGTTGCTGGTCGACGATATTCTCGACGAGGGCCATACGCTCAGCGCCGTGCGCGAGTTTTGCCGCAGCGAAGGCGCGAGTCGCATTCTGCTGGCCGTGCTGTGCGAAAAGCGTCACGGTCGCACGGTGCCAAACCTCGCTGCCGATTTTGTGGGTGTCGAAGTGCCGGATCGCTACGTGTTCGGATATGGCATGGACTACCACGAACTGGGTCGCAACCTGCCGGCGATATACGCGTTATGAATGCGGGCACTATGACTGCGGAAAGAAAACTTGATCTTGCCGTCATCGGCGGCACGGGTCTCTATCAATTCAGCGGTCTTGAGGCGAGCGAACGTATCGCGGTCGAGACGCCATTCGGCTCGCCGTCCGCTTCGATTGTGCGCGGACGCTACGCGGGTCGAACGGTGGCGTTCCTCGCGCGCCACGGTGAAAACCACAGTATCGCGCCGCATCGCGTGAACTACCGTGCCAATCTCTGGGCTTTGCACTCGCTTGGCGCGCATCGAGTGATCGGAGTCAATGCGGTCGGTGGTATTCGCGTCAACATGGGACCGCGAGCGCTGGTCGTTCCCGATCAGATCATCGACTACACGTACGGTCGCATCAGCAGTTTCAGCGACGCCGAGGGTGCGGAGGTCAAGCATATCGATTTCAGCGAGCCGTACAGCGCGGCCCTGCGCTGCGCGGTGATCGCAGCGGCGAATTCGGCGCAGTTGGAAATCATTGATGGCGGCTGCTACGGCGCCACGCAGGGACCTCGTCTGGAGACTATTGCCGAAATCGCGCGCCTGTGCCGCGACGGCTGCGATCTGGTCGGCATGACGGGCATGCCTGAGGCAGCGCTCGCGCGCGAGCTCGAAATGGACTATGCCAGTCTTGCTCTGGTCGCCAACTGGGCCGCCGGATGCGGCGATGCCG
>JBDTOS010000408.1:0-2576 GCA_039933095.1 Dokdonella sp. | reverse complement strand
GTGTGATCGTGCATCGCCCGATCGAGTCCGGCGACGATGTTTTCGTGTCCGATCAGCACGGTCAACGGCATGTCGCGGGCGCGTGATGTATCGAGTTCCACGCCCTCGGCGTCGTGAAGGGTGTAGTGAAACGTGACGACACTGTCCTTGGCGATTTGCATGGATTTTGGGGGTTGGGGATTGGGGATTGGGGATTCGGGATTCGGGATTGGGGATTCGGGAAAAACCGACTCCAAGCTCTCTGACTTGAAAAGCCTGGATGCGCGGCCGACGGAATTATAGACGACCGCCAGCGGCACTCATGACTTTTCATTGCGCTCGAGCAGCGCGTCGACCGGTTTGCGCGCGCGAACGCGTTCGCGCTGGCGGATACGTTGATGCAAGCTGGTGCGGCGCTGGGCGAGAGAGCCGGCATAGTGCACACGCGCTTCACGCTCCATCGGCAGCGGACCGAGCGCCTCGCGATACGCACAGAAATCGGCGTGCGCGCGCAACATGTGGTGCAATCGACGCGCGAGCATCTCGATCATGATTGCGTCGTCGATCAATCCGATCAGTTCGAGATGATCGGGAATCAGATCGTCCGGATCGCTGAAGTACACGAGTGCCGCGAGCACTTCGTCGCGTTCGGGATCGGGCAGAGCCCAAGCGTCGTCTTCAAGCATCGCCAGCATGCGCCTGATATGGCACAAGCGGCTGCGCACGTAAGTCGGCAGCTTGCGCAGTTCGATCGCTGCCAACGCCTGACGTGCGGCCTCGACCACATCGACCTCGTCGGCACATGCAGCCAAGCGGCGCGAGCGATCGAGCGCGATCTGGAAGTTCGCGATATCGTCGGGTTCGAGTTGAAAGGTGATCCGCATGCAATCTCTTGGCGATGAACTTGTCTCTCCGCGATGGCCGCGCGGGCCTGCACGTTACGGCAGCATCGACGCGGACTCAACTACCTGAACAACAGGAATGCTGAAAAATGGCGGTAATCGCGGCATTGCTGTAGACTCGCCGCCGATTTGTCGCGTTGACATCCGACTCCCTTTCGGACGCTCGCGGATTTGCCTGGTCACTCAAGGCACCTCCCCGACTCTTTCCGTTCGGCCCCGACGCTCAAACCGGAAGCCCGCCACTTTGGCCGGCTCCGCAAAAATTATCTCTCGCAGCGCGGTTCATCTGGGACGCTCCGGGTACAACAGGAGTTCTCCTCATGAGTTTTGAATCACTCGGGCTTGCGCCCGCGTTGCTGCGCGCGCTTGCCGAAAAAAGTTACACCGAGCCGACCCCGATCCAGCTGGCCGCGATTCCGCTGGTCCTGGAAGGCAAGGACATCATGGCCGGTGCGCAAACCGGCACCGGCAAGACCGCCGCATTCGCGCTGCCGTTGTTGCAGCGTCTCGATGCGGCGCGTGTTCGCGCTGATGGCCAACAGGCCGCCAAGCAAAAACACCCGCGCATTCTCGTTCTGACCCCGACGCGTGAACTCGCGGCGCAGGTGCAGGACAGCTTCCGCACCTATGGCCGTCACGTCGGCATGCGCAGCACGACAATTTTCGGCGGCGTCGGCATCGGTCCGCAGATCGACGCACTGCGGCGCGGCCTCGACATCGTCGTCGCGACACCGGGACGCTTGCTCGATCATATGCAGCAGCGCACGATCGATCTGTCATCGATCGAAGTGCTCGTGCTCGATGAAGCCGATCGTATGCTCGATATGGGTTTTCTGCCCGCGATCCGCCGCGTACTCAGCGCACTGCCGCGCCAGAATCGCCAGACACTGCTGTTCTCAGCCACGTTCTCGCCCGAGATCAAGGCGCTGGCCACTCAGTTCATGCGCGATCCGGTCGAGATCCAGATTGCGAAACCCAATACCGTCGCCGCCACCGTCACTCATCGCGTGCATCCGGTCAATGCCGAGGCCAAGCGTGACCTGCTGATGCATCTGCTCGACCAGAAAGGCAGCCAGGCTCTGATTTTTTGCCGCACCAAGCACGGTGCCGACAAGCTGTGCAAGCAGATCGACAAGGCCGACATGCGCACCGCCGCGATCCATGGCAACAAGAGCCAGAACGCGCGCACGCGTGCCCTCGCCGACTTCAAGAGCGGCCGCATCGCGATCCTGGTCGCCACCGACATCGCGGCGCGCGGTCTCGATATCGATCAATTGCCGATGGTCGTCAACTACGACCTGCCGATGGTCGCCGAGGACTATATCCACCGCATCGGTCGCACCGGCCGCGCCGGTGCCGAGGGCCTCGCGATCTCGCTGGTCAGCAAGGGCGAAGAAGGTCTGCTGCGCGATATCCGCAAGTTGCTCAAGCAGGACATCGATATCGAAACCGTCCCCGGATTTGAATGCGGATTCACCTTGCGCATGGATGGTCCGTCGCTCCCGAAGCCGCGTCGCGATTCCAACCCTCGCGATCACGCCCGACGTCCACACGCCAAGCCGCGCGTAGCAACCGGCGAACACGCGATGGCCAACCGCAAACCACGCGGTCGTGGCCGTGGCAAGCCGAACGCTCAGCGCGGCTGATTGGATTTACTATCGATCCGGCCAGATGAAGTTTGATATGTCTCGCCCG
>JBDTOS010000407.1:0-2586 GCA_039933095.1 Dokdonella sp. | reverse complement strand
CACAAGGTGAGTCCGCTGTCACTGACCTTCGATCACCGCGCCGCAACCGGCGGCGAGGCGGCGCGCTTTCTGCGCGCGATGCTCGATGATCTAAGTCTGGCTCGCTGAAACCGTCTCTCGTCGCGTCGCGATTACCTCCACCGCGCCGATTGCGGACAAGTAACTCCCGACCATGATCGGCAAGCGAATCGGATTGGATGGCGCCTGCATTGCAGGCGCCTCACTATCGAATCGTCCGGCGCACTGACGAGCGCAGCATCAACCTTCTTCGTCACGCCGAATCGACTGTGTCGATTCCTTCGGCTCGGCAGTGCGCTCTTCCTTCTTCTCTTCCTCGATCGGCTTGTCGCCGACTTCGTGCAGTTGCAGGGGACTGTCGAGTAGCGGCTGCGGATCGATGCGCGAACCCATCCAGCGAATCCCGAGATGCAGGTGCGGACCTGAGGCACGACCGGTGGCGCCGACCTTGCCAAGTTCCTGCCCGCGTTTGACCTCGTCCCCGACCTTGACCGATATTTCGGAAAAGTGGAAGTTCATGCTGATCAAGCCGTCGCCGTGGTCGACAAAAACGCATTTGCCAAGCAAGAACTGTTCTTCGGCAAGCACGACCTTGCCTTCGGCGACCGCCTTGACCGGCGCACCGACCGGCACCGGATAGTCGCGACCAGTATGGTGACTCGCGACTTTCTCATTGAAGGTGCGTTGACTTCCGAAATCATCCTCGTTGCGGGTTAGCGGTGAGGCTGGAGCACCCAATGGCAGCGAGAAACGGGGCTCGCCCGGTTTGCCTTTGAACAGCGCCAACACGGTCGTGCGCTCTTTTGCCGCTCGCCGCTCGTTGTCGGGCGAAATGTTTACGTAGGTGTCATTCGGCAACTCGATCTTCACTTCAGGCCAGTCCACAGCTTCGACAATCGCTACGCCCTTGTGCTGCTTGCCGTCCTGATCACGAACCGTGATCTGATGGCGGCCCGGTTTAGCTTCGATATCGATCGGGTAGTAGCACACCGCATCGACGGCCGGATACGATTTGCCGTCGATCGCGCACTGCTTGGCTGCGATGCCCGGCCAGCGCCCGACCTCGCCTTGCTTCAGGGTGACGCTTTTTCCCGGTGGCGTTGCAGCAGCTTTCTTGCCTGGTTTGTCTTTCGCGGCGACCTGCGCCGAGGCAATCAGGACTAACGACGATAAAAGCGTGCGTACTATCATGACGAACCCCTGTTGTATGGAATTTGTCGCCCGACTATGCATCGCTCAGCCTGAATGGCTGCACGTTTGTCGTTGCCACCCCTCCAAAGGAGACCATCAATGCATCGCAGCCGCCTTGCCGGATTTATCATCGATTGCCAGACCGAGGATCTGCGCGCTGCCTCGAAATTCTGGAGTGCCGCGCTGGGCCTGGAAATTGCCGATCCCGATTCGGGCGGCACCGGCCAATATGCTGAATTCGGCGATGCGCCGGGCGGATTGCACGTCGAAGTGCAGAAAGTCGATCATCCCTCGCGCGTTCATCTCGATATTGAAGCCGATGATATCGATGCCGAGGTAACGCGACTGGAAGTGCTCGGCGCAAAGCGCATCGGCTTCGTGCGCAATTGGTGGCTCATGGAAGCGCCGACCGGGCAGCGCTTTTGCGTGGTGCGCATGAAACACGAAAACCGTCGCGAGACACCGAACCAGTGGCCGTAATCCAATCGCACCCGGTTTCGCCGACACCGATACCGAACCGATGCTGAAATCGAAACGCGGGACGTGTATCATGCGCGCCCTTGCAGTATTCATCCATTCATCCGTATAGAAGGATATCTGTCTCGATGAGCACCACCCTGTTTACCTCCGAATCGGTTTCCGAAGGCCATCCGGACAAGGTCGCCGACCAGATTTCCGATGCCGTCCTCGACGCGATCCTGTTGCAGGACAAGCGCGCACGCGTCGCCTGCGAAACGATGGTCAAGACCGGCGTCGCGATTGTCGCCGGCGAGATCACCACCTCCGCATGGATCGACCTCGAAGCGCTTACGCGCAAGGTCATCGTCGATATCGGTTACGACTCGTCCGACGTCGGCTTCGACGGCGCGACCTGCGGCGTGCTGAACCTGATCGGCAAGCAGTCGCCCGATATCAACCAGGGCGTCGATCGCAAGCATCCGGAGCTCCAAGGCGCTGGCGATCAGGGCCTGATGTTCGGTTATGCGACCAATGAAACGGCGGAGTACATGCCGGCGGCAATCTTCTACTCGCACCGCCTCGTCGAGCAGCAGGCCAAGGTGCGCAAGAAGAAGAATTCGCCGCTGCCGTGGTTGCGCCCCGATGCGAAATCGCAGGTGACGCTGCGCTACGAAAACGGCAAGGCGGTCGCGATCGATGCGGTCGTGCTATCGACGCAACACGATCCATCGGTCAAGCAGAAGGATCTCGTCGAGGCCGTGCGCGAGCACATCCTCAAACCCGTACTGCCGGCCAAATGGCTGCACAAGGGCACCAAGTACCACATCAATCCGACCGGCAAGTTCGTCATCGGCGGACCAGTCGGCGACTGCGGCCTGACCGGGCGCAAGATCATCGTCGACACCTACGGCGGCTGGG
>JBDTOS010000406.1:0-2591 GCA_039933095.1 Dokdonella sp. | reverse complement strand
GACCTCGCGTTTGAGTGGCCGCGCCTTCGCGGCCACCGCCGCGACTTTCTCCTCCTCGATCGGAGCAGACTCACGCTTCATGGTCTCGGCCAGGGTCAGCTCCGGTTCGCTGGATCTTGACTTCGGTCGCAATGCCGCCAGCGCCTGCTGCAATCCGAACTTGCGCAGAATGAGCGCCAATGCTGCACCGAGCAGGCAAAGCAGGGCCGAGCCGATCAACAACGACGGTTCGCTCGACAGCATGATGAGACTCATCGAATCGGCCTTGCCGATGCGCAAGCGCGTGCCGGCAATCGGCAGGCCAGGATCGTCAGCAGAGCTGCCATGATCACTGCCTGCCCACGCAAGTACTTCATCGTCGCGGCCATCGCCTTGACGCAACTCCAGGCGCGCTCCGGAAAGTGGCTGTGCGGCAAATGCATCAAGCACCGGTTGCGCTGGCCATTGCACCAGCACGATCGCGAGCACCGATTGGTCTGCGCCCACGACCGGCCATGCCTGCATGAACGTCGCATCGGTTTCGTGGCGACGTACCTGGACTGGCGTCGCTTTGCGCGACGACTGTGCACGGGTCAGCACTGCGGCACGGGCATAGCCGAACTTGCGTAGATCCGCGCTGAGCACGGCGCGCAGCGTCGCATCGTAAACCTCGATAGACGAAAGTTGCGGCAAAGTCTGCTTGAGCAGCGTCGCGACCTGCCCATACGCGTCGATCGGTTTGACTGAGCCATCGCCGGGTGATTCGGTTGCCGGTTTTTCGCCATTCACTACCGCGCTCGTCAACGCTTGCTGCACCGACGCTTCGGTCAGCGCTTGTTCGACCTGGGTGCGGGTTTGTGCGATCTGTGTGGCGATCGATACCACACCGGATTCGCGCAAACGCCGCGCTTGTGCGTCGCCGCTTTCGGCTTGCATGACCAACCATGCCTGCCACGCGAAGAAGACAGCAAGCATCAACAATACGGTCGCGACACCGATCCCGGCGAGCATTCGCCAATTCGCGTGCAGCCGACCGATTGCCGCAAACCGCAATTTGCGCTTTTCCGGAGCCGCGTCGCTATTGCCTATTGTCATCTCTGCCTACCTTCCATTTCTTCACCGAGGCGCCCTCGTTGCGTGAATCATGCTCGCCCGGAACTGCCAAAGCCGCCGATCCCACGATCACTGGCGACAAACTCATCGACAATACGAAAATCGACGCGCGCGATCGGCACAAACACGAGTTGGGCAATGCGTTCGCCGGGCTCGATCGTAAACGGCATGTTGGATCGATTCCAGCACGAGATCATCAGCGGGCCCTGATAATCGGCGTCAATCAGGCCGACCAGATTGCCGAGGACGATACCGTGCTTGTGGCCAAGCCCCGAGCGCGGCAACACGACCGCGCACAATTCCGGGTCGCCGATATGGATCGCCATGCCGCTTGGAATCAGGGCACTGGCACCGGCTTCGAGAATCAAGGGTTGCTCGATCATCGCGCGCAGGTCGACACCGGCCGATGCCGATGTCGCGTAGTTCGGCAGCGGATATTGGGTACCCAGGCGCGGATCGAGAATCTTGAGGTCGATTGCGCGGATGTTCGGTAGTGGCATGTCGGTAAGCTTGCTTGCTGTCGTCAGGCCCGCGTCGCGGGCAGCTGTTGCGCAATACGTGCAATGAGCTTTTCGGCAAGCACATTCTTGTCCGCGTGGCCGAGATCTTCGCGCCCGTCAGCCCAGAGCAGAACCAGCGCATTGTCGCTGCGATCGAATGCGTGTTCGGCGCCGACCCGGTTGGCAGCAATCAGATCGAGTTTTTTGGCGGCGAGTTTGGCTCGAGCGCGCTGTTCAACCTCATCGGTTTCGGCAGCGAAGCCGACAACAAATGGCCTGTCTGCACGTGCGGCGACGTCGTTGACGATGTCCGGATTGCGCACCAGGGTCAGTGCCATCTCGGCGGAATCCTTCTTGATCTTGGCGGACGCCATCGTCTCGGGCCGATAGTCGGCAACCGCCGCCGCAGAGATGAAAATATCGGCACCGGCAACTGCCGCCATCACCGCGTCATGCATTTGCTGCGCACTGCGAACATCCACACGGCGCGCGCCACGCGGCGTGTCGAGCGAAACCGGGCCGGCGACGAGGTCGACCATTGCGCCCTGCGCAATCGCCGCCGCCGCAATCGCGAATCCCATGCGTCCGGAGCTGCGATTGCCGATGTAGCGCACCGGATCGATGTCCTCGAAGGTCGGTCCGGCGCTGACGACGACACGCTTGCCGTCCAGCAAGCGCGGACCTTGCCTGGCAACCAGCGCAGCGATGATTTCAATCGGTTCAAGCAAACGTCCCGGACCGATATCGCCACAGGCCTGATCGCCGCTGGCCGGCCCTAGAAATTCGACGCCGCGCGCGTACAAGGTCGCAGCATTGGCTTGCGTCGCCGCGTGTTTCCACATCTGCTGATTCATCGCCGGGGCAACAAGCAATGGTGCTGCGCTGGCAAGACAAACGGTGGTCAGCAGATCATCGGCAATGCCTGCTGCAAGCCGAGCGATGATATCGGCCGAGGCCGGCGCAATCAGGATTCGCGTCGCCCAGCGCGCCAGTTCGATA
>JBDTOS010000405.1:0-2597 GCA_039933095.1 Dokdonella sp. | reverse complement strand
GCTGGATGCCGGCCCCAGGCGTAGCTGTGCAGGTTGTGCACTACATCGCCGCTGTCGATGATCAGAATTCCTTCATCGCGCAGCGGTCGCAACAACCGGCCGAGTTCGTAGTGAAACGCAGGTGGCTGCGACTCATCGATACTCAGTTGCACCACTGGCACATCGGCATCGGGAAACACGTGGCGCAGCACCGACCACGTGCCGTGGTCCAGCCCCCACGCTTCGTCCCCGCGCACGTCGAGCGGCTTCAGCAGCTCGTCAACACGGCGCGCAAGTTGAACGTTGCCGGGTGCCGGATATTGCACTTCGAACAGTTCGCGCGGGAAGCCGCCGAAGTCGTGGATCGTGCGCGGCGAGGCCATCGTGGTTACCGCCGTGCCGGGCAGATACCAGTGCGCCGACACCGACAGCACCGCCCGTGGACGCGGCAACTGCTGCCCAATCGCCGCCCAGCCGCGCGTCCAGTGGTTGGCATGCAGCGCGTTCATCGGATTTCCGTGGCCGAAGAATATGGTCGGCAGGCGCTCTGTCATCGGAGGGGCTTGATCGGTTTCATTCCCGGAGTATTGCGCAGATTTGAGCCTACGACGGCGTGTGGGTCGCTCGCTGCCACTGGCAAAGATGAAGCAGCACGCCACTTGGATCGTGCACAAAAGTCACGATTGCGCCATAGGGTTGCAACGCCGGCGGCTTCACTCTCGCGTCCGCGAATTTGCCTCTGCGCAAAACGGCGGAGACGTGCTCATACCAAGCCTGCGCGTCATCCACGGTCAGGTGCAGCATGCAGTTCTCCGCCACTTCCTTGGCGTAGTAATTCTGGATGTAGAAATGCTGCTGATCGGCCAGCCGCACCAGCGCGAGGCCTTCCGCGACATCCTTGGTCTCCCAGCCCAGATCGGAATAGAAGCGCTTGCACAGCAAGAAGTCTTTGGCCGGGATGAAGGGACGCAGATCGTTGACTTTCAACTTGGACATGAATCCTCCGGAGCGCATCGCGTGAAACGTAGTTGCCAATCCCACCTTTCAGGGCATCACGCTGCAATCGAAAATGTCGGCATTGGGCTCAAGGCAAGCGCTGGCGATATCAAAGTTCGCCATGCCGGGTGCTGGTTCGATTGACTTGATCGAGGCAACCCATTGCTGGCGCCTTGCCTTGTCGTTGACCGCGTCGGCCACACCAACGGATAGCAACCACGGGCGCAACCACACGCGCGTCGTCGTACTCGGTGGCACGCGATCGCGTAGTCCGTCCAGGCGCATGCTCGCCTTTTCCCATGCTGCGTTCGATACGTCGATCTCGGCGCGTGCAATCTCGAGCAAGTCAACCGGAACTGCCGGGTCGGGCGAATGTTCGCTCTCGCAACGATCCAGCATTTCGCCGGCCGCTGCGCTGCGCTTCTCGCGGACCAGGATCGATGCTTCGATCGCGCAGTTGGAAAGCCATAGAACCGAGTGCTGCTTGCCAAGGCGCTCGAGCATTTTGCGATCGACGCCAAGATCCGCGCGCGAACCTGAAAAATCCCGGCGCGCTGCGCGCACATAGGCACGGTCGCGACGGCACGATTCGGCGTGCAGGTCGGTGCGTCCAATCGCATCGTCGATGGCGATGCTTCTATCGTAGCCAGCTGCGGCTTCGTCCAGACGACCTTCGTGCTGGTAGAGCGCGGCCAGATTGCAGTTGGCGACCGCGGCATACATGTGCGGCTTGTCGTAGACATGGTCGGCAACCGACACCGCTTCGCGCGCAATCGTTTCTGCCCGCGCGATCTGGCCCGCTTTGCGAAAGGTTGGAACCGAGTCGGCCAGCGCATACGCGTAATACCCACTGTCAGCGCCCGACAACTTGCGCGTGATGGCCAGGCGTTGCTCATGCAGGGCGGCCTGCTCGGGATAAGCGCGCTTTTGCAATGCCAGCGCGGTTCCAAGGGCATTGAGTGCATCCAGGTGCAACGACGACTCGGTGAGGTGCTGCTTCCCGATTTCGTCCAGCAACCGTCGCAACGTTGTTTCGGCGATCGCCAACTGGCCGGCTCGTGCCTGCGTGGCAGCAAGCGCCAATTCAATCGCAATCGCCTCAGCAGCCGGGGCGTCGGATCGCCGGCTCCATGCCGTGGCCTGACCCAGGTAGTCGATGGCCTTCGCAGTTTCCCCGCGCACCCGCGCAAGTGAACCCAACGAGCGAAAGATTTGTGCAAATTCGCGTGCCGGCGGCGGCTGCACGGTCGTCAGGAGTGAACGCGCTTGCTCAAGGTCACGAGCGGCCTTGTCGTATGCGCTCGAACTAATGTAAGTACTGCCTGTGATGGTCAGTACATCTGCCGCAGCCAGCGGATCGTTCGTCAGCAAATCCTCGCGCGCGCGCCGCGATCCGTTATCGAGCACGTCGACCAAGGTAGGCACGGGTCCGTTGGATGGCTCTGCGGACTGGAATACGCTGGCCAGGAAATCCCGAACCTCGATCGCGCGCGATGCCTGCATTCGCGCGTTATCGCGCTCTTGCGCGATCTGCCACACCGAGAAACCGATCAAGACCGCAGCGAAGATGGCCGCTGCAACCGCCACCCGATTGCGCCGCACGAATCGACTCGCCTGATACC
>JBDTOS010000404.1:0-2604 GCA_039933095.1 Dokdonella sp. | reverse complement strand
ACCTGCATCTTTTTGGCGATCTTGTGGCGGCTGTTGCGCTGGCCGTTGCGCGCGTGGACTCGCGCGTACAAACGGCGCGGTCGCGAGCAGCTTGCTGGCGGACTTGCAGGACTCGCCGAAGGCCGCTACGCGCGCGCCGAGCGCAGTCTTGCCAAAGCGGCGGAGCATCCGGGATTACGTGGGGTGGCCTTGGTCGCTTTGGCCGAAGCAGCCCATGCGCGCGGCGCGCCGGATCGTGCCACTGCTGCGCTCGATCAGGCGCAGGCCGATGCGCCGGCAGCCGCGCTGACGGTGCGCGCGCGTCATCTGCTCAAGGACGGTCGTCCTGCCGATGCGTTGGCCCTGTTGCAGACGCAGGCCGCGACTGGCGTGCTGACGCCGCTCGGTTGGCGCCTGCTCGCAGAGGCGGCGCTAGCGGTCAAGGACCCCCAGACAGCGTTGACTGCGCTGGAGCCGCTGAATCGTGCGCAGACCGTCGTGCCGGCAAAGTTCAACGCGCTGGAAACGCGTGTGTACGTCGCCGCGTTGGCGGCATCGCCGGATGTCGAGCGGCTGAATACCTTGTGGAACGGTATTGGCCGCAACGATCGCAAGCGACCCGAAATGATTGCCGCGTTCGCACGCCGCTCGGCTGCGCTTGGCCAGCCGCTCGCAGCGATGGATGAAATCGAATCAGCATTGCGCCGCGAGTGGAACGAGAAGCTGGCTGCTGTGTACGGCGATCTCGGTCAACTCGATTTGCCGGCGCGCACGCGCACGGCCGAGGGTTGGACGAAATCGTCACCAAACAGCCCGGCGTTGTTGACGACGCTCGGACGTCTGTATCGCGATCAATCGCAATGGAGCAAGGCACGCGACAATCTGGAGCGGGCACTGGCTGCTGGCGAATCCGCGCTTGCCTGGGAAACCCTCGGCGATTGCTATCGCGGCGAAAACAATCCGACGGGTGCCGCCGAGTGCTACGCGAACGCGCTACGTCTGACTCGCGGCGAAGCGAGCAAACCGCTCAGCGGTCGCGCGACTGCTGCTATTGCCGACACGCGCGCATTGATGGTCGAAGAGCGCAACGAACTCGGCGTACCGCGTTTGTCGAACACGCAGTAGTCAACGCGCAGTAATCGCTAGGCGATTCGCACTTCGGTGCCCGGATCGAACCAGTGCAGGCGGTTCGTTTTCAGCGCGACCTCGATGGTCGGACCGACCAGCGGCAAGTTCTGCGGTGGAACGCGCGCAACAAGCTCGTTGCTGCCGAGCCGAAGATTCAAGAAAATCTCGTTACCGACTGGTTCGACCAGATCGAGATGTACCTTGAACGCGCCCGATCCCGACGTATCACCCGCAGCAAGCGGCACGATATCTTCGGGGCGCACGCCCAGAATCAATTCACGATCGGCATGATCCGCGAAGGTCGCGGTGAGGATCGCATCATTGCCGAGTGCAATCGAAATGCCCTCGGTCTCGAATCGCCAGCCATCGTTTTCGATTAACCGGCCGCGCAGGAAATTCATCGCGGGACTGCCGAGAAAACCGGCGACGAACAGATTCGCCGGTCGTTCGTACAGCGCCATCGGAGTATCGATCTGCTGAATCTCGCCGTCCTTGAGCACGACGATGCGCTGCCCCAGTGTCATCGCCTCGATCTGGTCGTGGGTGACGTAGATCATCGTCGCACCCAGCGCACGATGCAGGCGCGCAATCTCGACACGCATCGACAAGCGCAACTTCGCGTCGAGATTCGATAGCGGCTCATCAAGCAGGAATACTTTCGGATTGCGCACCAGCGCGCGCCCGAGTGCGACGCGCTGGCGCTGCCCGCCGGATAGCTGCGCCGGTTTGCGCGCCAGCAACGCGGTCAGGCCGAGCGTTTCTGCTGCGGAACTCACGCGGCGCTCGATTTCGTCACGTGCCTCGCCACGCAGTTTCAGCCCGAACGCAAGATTGGCGGCGACGCTCATGTGCGGATACAACGCGTAGTTCTGGAACACCATCGCGATATCGCGTTCCTTCGGCGCGATGTCGTTGACCACGCGATCGTCGATGGTCAGGGTGCCGGAGGTGATTGTTTCGAGCCCGGCGATCATGCGCAGCAGGGTCGATTTGCCGCAACCGGATGGCCCGACCAGGACCAGAAATTCGCCGTCGGCGACTTCGAAAGTCGCATCCGCCACGGCCACCTGGGCGTTGTCGTAAACCTTTCGCAGCGATTGCAGATTGACGCGCGCCATGTCCCACCGTTGTCGAGATTGCCACGTCGCAACGACGTGTCGCCAAGGCCTTATGCCAAACGGCGGATGCTTCGGCTATGCTGCCATGTAATCGTTTTCATTTCCCGTTTTTCTGCCAGTCATCCCCCCGGATGCACGCCTTTCTCCCGCGCATGAAATCAGAACCGAAGTCCCACTCGTTCATCTTCCCGGAAAAATTCCTTTGGGGTAGCGCCACCTCGGCGTACCAGATTGAAGGTTCGCCGCTCGCCGATGGTGCCGGTCCCAGCATCTGGCATCGTTTTGTGCGCACGCCGGGCATGGTCCACAACGGCGACACCGGCGATGTCGCCTGCGATCACTACCGCCGCTTTCGCGACGACATCAAGCTGATGCGCGA
>JBDTOS010000403.1:0-2607 GCA_039933095.1 Dokdonella sp. | reverse complement strand
AGATCATTGTTGCCCTTCAGATCGTGATCGCAGCCTGCGCCGTGCACATGCGCGAAGCGCTCGCCGCGATAGCCAGCCTCATCGAGTTGATACGACTGGATCATCGTGCCCATCGCACCGTCGATGATCAGGATGCGCTGCTTCAGCGCGTCGAGCAGCACCTGCACGCGATCGGGGTTGAGGTAGGGCAAGGTCATCACGGCTTCCTCGCCAGCAGCGACAGCACTTCAAAATGCGGCGGTTTGCGTTCGCGCGTCAGTTGCTCGCACGACAGCACGTCGAGTCCGGCCTTGCGCGCGAACCCGCGCAGCTCATCGGCCTTGAAGCCGAGATTGCGATGATCGAACGGTTCGACTGCGGTGCGATGTGCGTGGCGGCCGAGCGTCGCAATCAGCAGGCGCCCACCACTCTTGAGCACGCGCCCGGCCTCGCTGACCGCAAGCGCGGGTTTCTCGCTGTAGGTCAGCGCATGCATCAGCAGAACGAGATCGAAACGGCGTGGCCCCAGATCGAGTGCATGCATGTCGCCGAGACGCACTTCGACATTGCGCAATGACGCAAGCCGTTCGCGCGCTGCATTGACGACACGCTCGCTGGTATCGATGCACAGGATCGACTGAGCACGCGGTGCGAGCAACTCCGCGAGCACGCCATCGCCCGAGGCGATATCGAGCACGTCGCCGGTCTCGACCATTTGCATCAGCACGCGCGCGAGTGCTTCCCAGGTGCGACCCGGCGAGTAGTGGCGTTCCATGTCGCCGGCCACGGTGTCGGCCCAGCCCTCGGCGCGCGCGCGCTGCGACAGCACGTCGGGCAGTCGACGCTCATCATCGCGCAGCAGGGCATCGTCGACGCTTTCCTTGAGCGCGCGCATCAGATTCACTTCGCCGCTCGCGAGTTCGGAATTGAACCGGTAATACGCCGAGACGCCGGCACGTCGATCACGGACCAACCCGGCCTCCTTGAGCTTGGCCAGGTGGGTAGAAACGCGCGGCTGTGCCAGACGCAGCACGGACGACAGTTCGGCGACGGTCAATTCCTCGCGTTCCAGCAGTCCAAGCAGACGCACCCGCGTCGGGTCGGAGAGCAAACGCAACAGGCTAGATGTCGCTGCCAAATCCACTTTATCTTTTCATCTTGATTGAAAGATAAAAGGCAGAGTAGCGGCGACCGGGCACGGCGTCAACGTTGCCTTGTTTGCGCTACGAGCATGGCATGCAGAGAAAACCGTGACTGCGCGTCAGGTAGCCAAATACGCAGACATTTCTTCACGTCTACGCCGTGCTTTTACCGCTGACGCGTTGTCGCTAACATCGCGCGCTTTGTCGGGGGAAAATCATGCGCAGAATTGTTTTCGCGGCCGCACTATCGGTAGCAGGTACAAACGCAGCGCTGGCGGATGAGTGGGTAGTCGAGGCGCACTATCCCGATCATGCGGCGCTGGCGCGCGCGGCTTCGCAGTTCCAACACGTCATCGTCGATGACAAACGCGGCGTGCTGCGGGTGACCACCGACGAACATGGCATCGATGTCTTGCGGGACGCCGGACTCGACATATCAATCGACACCGCAGGCACCGCGAAATTGCGTTCGTTCGAGATGGCGATGTCGCAGGCTGAAATTGCGGGACACGGGATCGACAGCATCCCCGGGTTCCAGTGCTATCGCACGGTTGAAGAGACCTACCAGACCATGGACGACATGGTCGCCGCGCATCCGGATATCGTCACGATCGACAATATCGGACCGACCTGGAAGAAGACCCAGAATGCTGCGCAGGGCTATGACATGCGCGCGCTGCGCATCACCAATCTCGCAACTGCGAGCTCCGATCCCGCGCGGCCGCGCATGGTGGTGTTCAGTTCGATTCATGCCCGCGAATACGCGCCTGCCGAAGTCGACACGCGTTTTGCAGAATGGCTGGTCAATGGCTACGGCTCCGATCCCGAGGCGACCTGGCTGGTCGATCACAACGACTTCCGACTGGTTCTGCAAGCCAATCCCGACGGTCGCAAGCAAGCCGAGCAACAGATTTACTGGCGCAAGAACGACGATCAGATCAGCGGCAACTGCGACGGAAATCCGAATGCAGAGACCAATAATGATGGCGTCGATCTGAACCGGAATTTTCCGTTTCATTGGGCAATTGTTCCCAATCAAGGCGGTTCGAGCACCAGCGTGTGCAACCAGACTTATCGTGGCCCGCTGAAATCGTCAGAACCGGAAACCCAGAATCTGGTTCAGTATGTTGCCGGTACCTGCGCCAGCGATGGATCCTGCGTCGGTGGCGTGTTCGCTGATCGGCGTGCGGGGCCGATGAATCCCTCGACTACCAGTGGTGATGGCGGCGCTGCAGCACCGGCCGACACAACCGGTTTCTTTGTCGATATTCACAGCAACGCTGCATTGGTGTTGTGGTCGTGGGGCGACACATCGAGCGCCGCGCCAAACCAGGTTGCGTTGCGGACGCTCGGTCGCCGCATTGCGTATTTCAATGGCTACAAACCTGAACAAGCGGACACGCTCTATCCCACTGACGGCACCACTGACGACACTTTCTACGGTCTGTTAGGTGTTCCCGGATTCACGATCGAGACGGACGGCAGT
>JBDTOS010000402.1:0-2609 GCA_039933095.1 Dokdonella sp. | reverse complement strand
AGCGGCAACGTCTGGAGCGCAACCGCGTTGCCAATTCGCGTTGCTGGAGCGAGCTATCAGTGTCGGCACGGCAAGGGCTATGTGGGCTTCACGACCAATGCCCACGCGATCGCGATCGATACCACGCACTGTGTGCCGGTGCTCGACACGATTCGTCTGACCCGTGTTCGATTGCACAACCAGTCCGAGACGGTGCGCAGACTGTCGCTCACGGCTTATGTCGAGTGGGCACTTGCTGCGAATGGTCAGGTCTCTGCGCCATTCGTCATCACCAGTTGCGACGAGCAAACCGAGGCGCTGTTCGCACGCAATTCCTGGCGAGCTGAATTCGCCAATCGCATCGCTTTTTTCGATCTCGCCGGCGAGCAATTGGCAAGCACCTGCGATCGCCGCGAATTTCTCGGCAGCAACGGCAGTGTCGACTGCCCGGCTGCGTTGGTAAACGGGCGCAGCTTGTCGGGTCGGGTCGGCGCGGGGTTCGATTCCTGTTCCGCATTGCAACGGCCCTTCGAACTCGCTCCCGGCGAGCAACGCGAATTCCTGCTGCTGCTTGGCGATGCGGAATCGGCCGCCGCCGCGCGTGCCCTGATCGACACATATCGAGACTGCGATTTCGATGCGGTGCTGGCCGAAGTCGCGGCGCAATGGAATGACGTTCTTGACACCGTGCAGGTACAAACGCCCGATCGCGCGATGGACCTGGTGCTCAACGATTGGTTGCTCTATCAGACCCTCGCTTGCCGGGTCTGGGCGCGCACTGCGTACTATCAATCGAGCGGGGCATTTGGGTTTCGCGATCAGTTGCAGGACGTGATGGCGCTTACCGTCACGCGGCCGGATCTGACTCGCGAGCATCTGCTGCGCGCGGCCGGGCGGCAGTTCGCTGAAGGCGATGTGCAGCATTGGTGGCTGCCACCGGGCGGGCAGGGTATCCGCACACGCATGACAGACGATCGGCTGTGGCTTGCGTTCGTTACCGCGCACTACATCGAAGTGACCGGGGATGCTGCGGTGCTCGATGAATCGATCGTCTTCATTGCCGGCGCAGAAGTCGCCGACGGTGCTGACGAGGCGTTCTATCGTCCCGAATATTCCGGAACCGAGGCGAATCTATACGAGCATTGCGCGCGTGCGATTGACGTGAGCCTGACGCTGGGCGCGCACAAACTTCCGTTGATCGGCACCGGTGACTGGAACGACGGCATGAACCGCGTCGGCGAAGGCGGGAAGGGCGAAAGCGTATGGCTCGCCTGGTTCCTGCTTGCGACGATTGACGCGTTCGCGCCATTTACCGAGAAGCGCAAACAAGCCGATCGCAAGCAACGCTGGACAGACACCGCGACCATCGTTCGCGCCGCACTGGAAACCAGCGGTTGGGACGGCGCGTGGTACCGCCGCGGATACTACGACGACGGTACGCCGCTCGGATCGACGCAAAGCAGCGAATGCAAGATCGACGCGATCGCCCAATCGTGGAGCGTGCTGGCGCGCGCCAACGATCGCGAACACACCGAGAAGGCGATGGCGGCCGTCGATCGCCAGTTGATCCGGCGCGATGACCAGATTGCCCTGCTGTTCACGCCGCCGTTCGATCGAACGCCGCTCGATCCAGGCTATATCAAGGGCTATCCGCCCGGCATTCGCGAAAACGGCGGCCAATACACCCACGGCACGATCTGGTCGATTTTCGCCTTCGCGCAGCTCGGTCTGGGCGACAAGGCGGGCGAGCTTTTCTCGATTCTCAATCCGGTCAATCACTCGTCCACAGCCGAAGCCGCGCGCAAGTACAAAGTCGAGCCTTACGTTGCCTGCGCGGATGTTTATTCGGTTGCTCCCTATGTCGGCCGCGGCGGCTGGACCTGGTACACCGGATCGGCCGGCTGGCTGTATCGTGCCGGACTTGAAGCGGTTCTGGGATTTCGCGTGCAAGGTGCCGAGTTGCTGATCGATCCATGTATTCCGCGGGCATGGAAGAGCTACGCCATTGACTACCGATATCGAGGCGCAAAGTCCGCAGCATCCGGCAACTCAGGCACGCACTACACGATCTCGATCGAGAATCCGAACAGCGTCAGCAGCGGTGTCGTGCGGACCGAAATCGACGGGATCGAACACGTCGAAATCGATGCCCAAGGTTCTGTTGCAATAGCCCGTATTCCGCTGGTTGACGACGGCGGCTCCCACAGCGTCCTCGTCGTTCTCGGCTGATCTCTCCTCGCCAGTCCGGCGATTTCCGGGCTGGTCTTGACGCCATCTTCCCACCGCTCCGCGCACCATCGCGCGCATTGCGGCAAGCGATCAGCAAAGGGGAGAGACAAATGGCGACGTTCTATCTGTACTTCAACGCGGCGGTTTACGCCATGTTCGCGATCTGGTGCTCGCTTGCGCCGAGCACGACCTCGACTGCGGTCGGCTATCTCACGTTGTCGCCGTCAGGCATGTCCGAGTATCTCGTCGTCTACGGCGGGCTTGAGTACGGCATCGCGTTTTTCTTCGCGTTCTGCGCGCGCGCTGGCCATGTTCGAGTGGGAGTGATTTTTGCGCTGTTGCTGTATTCGCCGATGGTGTTGTTCAGGGTGGCCAGCATTGCTTATCAGTGGCCGATAACA
>JBDTOS010000401.1:0-2640 GCA_039933095.1 Dokdonella sp. | reverse complement strand
ATGGCCTTAGCTTCGATTGGGCCGAGAATATTGGGACGGGATATTGGGTCGAGAATCGGGAATTACAGCGGCATCCCCGCTACAATTCGCTGGGTACCGCTCTCAGGGTATCAGCAGAAGCGCTAGCGAATCGTTACATTCTCCGCCATTTTTGCTGGTTCAATTCGCAGCGGGAACCAGACCTTGTCTGACCTGTCCCGGAAGGCCCGAGTTCAGCGCAGGGCACGGTTCGGCCCAAGCAACCAGCAGCGAGCAGGCAACACGAGAGTTCAACCAGAGAGATTGATGAAAGCCAAGATCGAGATCTACTCCAGCGGGATGTGCATGTACTGTGTCGCCGCCAAGAATCTTCTCAAACAGAAAGGGCTGGAATACAGCGAAATCCGCATCGATACCGATTCAGCCCATATGACCGAGATGCTGAATCGATCCGGCGGGCGTCGTTCGGTGCCGCAGATTTTCATCAACGACATCTACATCGGCGGCTTCGACGAACTCGTGGCAGCCGATCGCGGCGGCCGCCTGGCAGAGTTGATCGCGCACAACTGAAAATTTGTGAGCGTTCATCGCGCTCGCAGGACCTACCTCTGCCGATACAAACCCATCAGCAACACGACGCCAAGACCCCAGACACCATTGAGCAGCAGTGCGCCGACAATGAGCTTGGGATCGAAACCGCCCGCCACTGGCATGCCCTTCAGCGGAAACACGATGAACAGCGCGACGATGCTTGGCAGCAGAGCGCCCCAGATGGCTGCCCAAAGCCATTGCTTGCTGGAGCTCTGCTTGCAGATCAGCGCCCACAGCACGATGCCCCAGAGTCCGCCCCAGAACGCCAGAGAAACAACCGAGGGGACATTGAGCGGTGGGACCGCCGTCATGTTCCAGGCAGTGAACGGAACGACGCCAGCCATATGCAGTAGCTGCAACAAGCCTTGATGAAACACCAGGGTGGAAACGAATCCTGCAACGAACGCCAACAACCATTTCATGACGGTCTCCTCAGTGGGTCGAAAAATCGGCAATATCCACGCAATCCAGCCCTACGGTTCTTTGGCGAAGGCTCGATGCGTGCTCGATAGCCGTCGTGCAAGCATCCGGCCGGGTCATGTGGAATCGATCGGATGGAATCGCAGGAACTCAGTTCGCGACGCGTAACAACTGCACTGGATCGCCAGCAGGCGTAAAGCCGCTCAGGCGATCAAGACCTATGCGATCAAAATTGGCGATGATTTCATTTTCCTTCGTCAAGGTGCAGCCACTAATTTGCGCGGCGGACCCGTTGCCGCTGAAACGACAGCCAAGGGCATTGCTCGAATCGGATTCGCTGATTCGGAAACTGTCGGCATCGTCGGTGCCCAAGGCCTGCAAATCGATGGTTTGCGCAGTCTTGCCGGAGTCCACGAACACCCAGCGGCCGCGCCACGCACTACCCGGTGCACCCGCGTCGAACATTGGGCGGCGCAAATTGAACGCGCGCACCACCAGCGCATCGCCTGAGCTGCTCGCTGGTCGAACCAGCCATGCCCGCGTCTCTATGGGGCCAAGGAATTCAAGGTACAGAACCGGTCCGGACTCGATCGAAGTCGACACTGGCATCGCCGCAGCGGCGCTATTTTCGGAGCCGCTGCCATTGGCGTTGGAAAGACGGATAAGTGGAATCTCGGAAATGTCTTGATCGAGCGCGCCGCTACCGAAAAACCAGGTTGCCTTGCCGGTTGAATCGAAACCGAGCAGGCTGATCGCCAACCGCTTTCCTTGCAGTTCCAGGCCGATGCCACCACCAGCCAGAACGCCACCGGTCTGATCGGGGCGTGACGACCACCAGAAGCCATTCTCCGGAATACTCAGGCGTCTTGTTGTCGCCGCCGTCGGAGCTATCAGATTGAAGCCAGCAAGTACTTCGGCTGCGTCACCACGTGCAAGGAAGATGTACGCGTTCCAGGCAGTGTCTGAGGATGGCCGGCTGCCATTCTGCAAAGTCGGATAAAACGTCAACTCGTACGATGTCTGCTGTTGCACGCAGTGCAGGGTGGCGGTGCGGATGTGGATGGAAAGCTCGTCGCCATTGAGCGTTGCCTGATCGACACGTGGCAGACAATCGTCCGGCCAAGTTCCGCGCAATGTGAGCGCCGGGCTGGAAAACCGCGACGGTGCCGTTGCCGGATCGGTGACACTGAGAGCCATGGTGTCGGCGTCCATTGCCGCCCACGGGCTCGTTGCCGCCACGCTCGCCGCGATCGCCACAACACCCGCAATCAGGGACCGTACGCGAACCGATCTGGCCTGCTTTGTTGTTTCCAGACTCGCCATTCCCCGATAATGCGCGACTTTGCGTCGTGGCTGCAAGGTCATGTCGATACAGGAGTATGCAGTGCCAAACAGCAAGACAGTCGCGGTCATCCCGGGTGATGGCATCGGCCCGGAAATCATGGCGGCGACATTGCGCGTGCTTGATGCGTTGAAAATCGGCCTGCAATACGACTTCGTCGATGCCGGTCTCGCCGCTCACGAGCGTTGCGGCGAGCTGTTGCCGGCAGCCACGCTGGAGGCGATTTCGCGCCATCGCGTGGCTTTGAAAGGACCGCTGACGACGCCGATTGGTGAGGGCTTCAGTTCGATCAATGTCGAGCTGCGCAA
>JBDTOS010000400.1:0-2641 GCA_039933095.1 Dokdonella sp. | reverse complement strand
GCGCGGCAGGCGGCGCTGTTGCCGCCAGCCGAGCCAGATCAAGGCGGCGCCTTCCAGTGCGAACACCGCAGCCGTTGCGCGCGCATCGAGCGCGAGCGGTATCGCAAGCGTGGCGAATCCGACGCTGAGGATCGCGAACGATTCACCGAGCACACGCAAGGCACTGCGACGCAACAGAGTCCACGCAAGTGCTGCGTAAACCGCGGCGAGAAACAGTGCGGAAAAAGCGAGGGCGAGAGCGTCTCCACGCAGCATGCCCGCGTACAGGGCAAACGCGACGAGCGGATTGCCGAACACCAGGGTTCCATCGATGACGCCACGTTTTTCAACAGCCGCACCGTCTTTTTCGGTCTGCAAGGCATGCGCGATCGGAATGACCAGATAGATCGAGAAATACAGCAACAGGAACGGCGCCGTCGTCGCAAACAATTCTGGTTCGTAACGCAGCACGCCCCACGCGGTTCCGATCGCGTAGGTGAACGCGAAGGCGAGCAGGTTCAACGCGCGCCACGGACGCAGCCAGGCGATCGCGAACACAGCGATATTCAGCACGGCGTAGTAGGTGAACAACGCGACATGATTGCCACTGCCGGTCGAAATCAGGATCGGCGCGGCGAATCCGGCGAGGATGCCGAGCACGGCCAGCGCGAGCGCATCTTGCAAGACTGCGAACATGCCCACGCCGGCGACCAGCACGATCATCAAGCCGAAAGCGAGCGTCGCCGGCAGCAGGTGATACAGACGGAATGCGGCAAATACGGTCAGCAACAACACACCGATCGCGCCGCCTTGCAGGCTCAAAGCGAACACCCGCCGCGTGCCGCTTTGCCGCCAGCCGAAGATCAGCGCGGCCAGTGCGGCGACGGCAATGCCGGCGAGGCGGAACTCGATCGGAAAATTCAGCCAGCCGGCATCGGCGACGTATTTCAGCAATGCGGCGACGCCGGCAAACAGCACGACCATGCCGACCTTGACTGGGACATTGCCCTCGCTGAACCAGCGTTTGATCGCGCCGAAGAATCGATACAAGGGATCGTTGTTCGCGGGGGTGCCGTGTCCAGTCACCGAGCCGTCGTTCAACTCGAACGGCGGTAGCGTGATTGCCGGCACGGCCGGTACTGGCGGTGCGTCGGCGATGATCGGTGCGTCGGGGATGATCGGTGCGATGGCGATTCCGCTGATCGGCCCGCTTGCGGTGGTCGCACTGGACTGTGCAGCGAGCGGTTCACGAGCAGGCGGAAGCGGGCCGGTGATGCTTTGCCTATTGGTCACCGATGGCGCTTCGGTGGGCGACGCTTGTTCGAGCGCGCGCAGTCGCTTTTCGAGCGCACGCATTCGGGCGAACAAGGCTCCGGCGATTCCGCCTGTGACGATGCCAAACAGAACCGCTGCGTCGCCGTGCGCAAAGGTGGCGGCGAAGATCGCGCCGATAAAAACACCTATCAACGCCCACAAGAATGTCATTCCCGTTCTCCCCCTTTTTGTTTCCACAACCATTGGTATCAACAACCATCGGCTTCCACCATCATGGAAACCGCAGCATGCACGCATGCTCGACTTGTCCCCGTCGCGATGTTATCGCTTTAATACACCGGTGGTTGTGTCGGCGGTCGGGTTTTGAAGCGTTTGTGCATCCACAGGTACTGCGCTGGCGCTTCGCGCACCATGCGCTCGATTGCCGCGTTAACGCGAGTCGTGTCGGCGACGACATCGGCGCTTGGAAAATCGCTCAGTGGCGGTTCCAGGCGCAGCTCGTAGCCACCGCTCGCCACGCGTCGATGGAAAAACGGAATGACAACCGCATCGCTGAGCCGCGCCAAATGATGGGTAGCGGTCAAGGTGGATGCGGCGACGCCGAAGAACGGCGCGAACACGCTGTCCTTGCCGCGCATGTCCTGATCGGGCGCGTACCAGATGATGCCGCCGCTCTTGAGCCAGCGTACGGTCTGGCGAATCTCGTTCTTGGTGAACATCGCCGCCGCGTAGCGCAGGCGCGCATGCAGTACCGCCCATTCGAACACCGCGTTGTCCATGATGCGATACATGCCGGCAATCGGAACGCGTTGCGAAATCAGGCGCGCGCACAATTCGAGGTGCGAAAAATGCGCACCGACGAGCAACACACCGCGACCAGCCGCTTGCACACCAGTCAGGTATTCGAGTCCTTCGATCGTGACCGGGATTTTTTCCAGCGCTCGCGCCGAACCCATCCATGCGAGCGCGAACTCGGCCAGCATCATTCCGCTGTCGCGCATATTCGCTTCCAGCAAGCGGTCGCGCGCGGCGGGGTCGAGATCGGGAAAACACAAACCCAGATTGCGGCTGGCGACGCGCCGCCGCGAACGCATCAGGCGTGCGGCCAGCCAGCCGAGTGCGCGCCCGCATGCCATCAATGAGCGATACGGCAAGCGTGCCGCAAGCCGGATGAATCCGATCGCGATCCATGCCGGCCAGTAGCGCGGAGCGAGCAGGGCGCGTGGCAGCTTCGGACTCATGCTGGCGATTCTAGCCGCTGCGGACGTGCACAATCCCGGGCGGCTCGCGTTTTTCCGGCGTTGCTATCGGCAGCACTTATTCGTCGGCATCAAAGATCAGCGGTGCTTCAAAATCCTGACGCAGGGCGGTGGCGAGATGCTCGTCG
>JBDTOS010000399.1:0-2675 GCA_039933095.1 Dokdonella sp. | reverse complement strand
GCCAGCGTGCCGGTGCCATCGCCGTTATCGGTGAAGGTCACCCCGGTCGGCAGGGCCGGCGTGCAGCCCATGCCCAGCGCCGGGACCGGTACGCCGGTTGCGGTGACGGTGAAACTTCCCGGTGCACCGATCGCGAACGTGGTGCTGGCCGCGCTGGTGATCGTCGGGGCTTCGGACTGAATGTTGGAGACATCGATGCGGAAGAACACCTTGCCGTTCTCGATCGCGGCAAACAACGCGCGCAGATCGATCGCGCTCTGACCGCTGGTCGAATCCCCGGCGGGGTCCGTCGCGATCGGGGGAACGCCGTTCCAGTCGCCCACCTGGCCATCGACGACGAAATTGGCCGCCACCGCGACGCCGCTGACCATGAAAATGAGGGCCAGCAGTCGCCACAGCGCCCGCCGTCGCGCGACCCGACCGCCGATGACGAGGAACAGGACTGCGAGCCCGATCAGGGCCGGAATGCCGAGCAGCGGAATCGGTACGGCGGGCAAGCCAAACAAGATAGCCGGGCCGCCGGCCGAGCCATCGGTGGTGAGCAGGTAATCGTTGCCGGTTGCGCTCGTCGCGACCACCGCGAGTCCGAGCGACGGCGATCCGGCCGCCGCCAGTTGCGACAGATCGTCGGCCAGCTCGATCACATCAGAGCCGGCGGTACCGTCATTGATGCCGACCGGGTAGTTGCCGCCGATGACCGTCTCGGCGCCGAACGACCCACTCAGGCACTTGGCGCGGGTAACGCTCAGAACCTCCGGCGTCATCCCGCCGCTCGCGGTCACCCGCAACCGCACCTCGGCACCGCTGACCGGGCCTTCCGTACACCCCGTACCGCCGCGCGCGTCGGAGTTGACGTAGATCGAATACGTATAGGTTTGGGCGACAGCACTAGCCGGTAGTACCGCCAACCCGAATGGGATCACTCCGAGGAGTGAGAAAAAGACCGTGCGAGCGAAAATCCCCATCTTCCCGAACCCCTTGCAGGTATTGCCCATGTGACCCTCCTGTGCCTGATCGCGACGCACTCGAAGTCTTGCGCGATCCTCGTGCCCCGCCAAATTCCCTGCAAGGCATTCTGCTTACCGCCGGAATCCTACGCTTTTTCAAAGATTTCGCCAGTAGCCAGTTAGATTTTTTTTGTAAGGCGTTGCCAAGATTATCCGCGAGAACCTGCCCACCCTCCGCAGGTTGCCCTCACATGCCTCAGCGAGCTCGACTCAAGCGCAGTTCCGCCAGGCTCTTCGGCGGTGCAAACGTATCGGCCCGCGACTCGGCCCAGAAACGCTGGAACACCAGATGTTCGGGAACAGATTCGAGCAACTCGCCGGGACGCACAAACCGATACAGCGTCGCCAATGAACGCACGTCGTTGCCGGTTACGCGGCGAATGATGTGCTCGGGGCCGAGTTCGTCAGGATGATTGAGACCCGCTGCGGCGATCAGCTCCTTGAGTGCGCGCAGCGTATTGCGATGAAAATTCTTCACCCGCCCGGCCTTGTCGGGCACATTCAACGCACCCCATCGGCTCGGGTCCTGGGTCGTGACGCCAGTCGGGCACTTGTCGGTATGGCAGGTCTGCGACTGAATGCAGCCGAGCGCGAACATGAAACCGCGCGCCGCGTTGCACCAATCGGCACCGATTGCGATCGTGCGCGCGATGTCGAACGCGGTGACGATCTTGCCGGCTGCGCCGATACGGATTTCCTCGCGCAGGTTCAATCCGACCAGGGTGTTGTGCACGAGCATCAAGGCCTCGCGCAGCGGCGTGCCAACATGATCGACAAACTCCATCGGTGCGGCGCCGGTGCCACCTTCGCCCCCATCGACGACGATGAAATCGGGACGGATACCGGTCGTGAGCATAGCCTTGGCGATGCCGAACCATTCCCAGGGATGACCGATCGCGAGCTTGAACCCGGTCGGCTTGCCGCCCGACATCTCACGCAAACGCGCGACGAACTGCAGCAAGCCTTCGGGTGATTCGAACTGGGAATGACGGGCGGGCGAAATGCAGTCCTCACCGACTGGCACGCCGCGCGTTTCGGCAATCTCCTTACTGACTTTCACTCCGGGCAACATACCGCCATGCCCGGGCTTCGCGCCTTGCGAGAGCTTGATCTCGATCATCTTCACCTGATCGAGCCTGGCTTTCTCGGTGAATTTTTCCGCATCGAAAACACCGGCTTTCGAACACGCGCCGAAGTAGCCCGAGCCAAGTTCCCAGACGATATCGCCGCCGTTTTCGCGGTGATAGCTCGAAAGCGATCCTTCGCCCGTGTCGTGATAAAAACCACCGCGTTTGGCACCCTCGTTCAATGCGCGGATCGCATTGGGCGACAAAGCCCCGAAGCTCATCGCCGAGATATTGAACACACTCGCCGAGTAAGGCCTGGCGCATTGTGTTCCGATGTCGATACGAAAATCGCTGCTGTCGATCTGCGCCGGCATGATCGAGTGATTGATCCACTCGTAGCGGTTCGCGTAGACCTGCTCCTCGGTGCCGAACGGGCGCACTTCGAGCACGTCCTTGGCACGCTGGTAAACGATCGAGCGCTGGTTGTGCGAGAACGGAACCTCGTCGTCGTCGGCCTCGACCACATACTGGCGCATCATCGGTCGGACCGCTTCAAACAGATAGCGAATCGAGGAGGAACGCCGTGTGCAGTCGCACTCGA
>JBDTOS010000398.1:0-2693 GCA_039933095.1 Dokdonella sp. | reverse complement strand
CAGCGAAAGCCAGGGCCTACCGAAACACTTGGTCTGGTTTGGTACATATGGCACCTGCCCGATGTTCGCTCGCTTCGCTATGATCGGAAAAGCTCAAGTGCCGATCAGATCAAGCCGATCCGCGTTGCTGCCAATCAATTCAGGAGCAGTCAAATGTCATTGCCAGTGGTTTTTGTCGCCTTGCTTGCCGGTTCGCTGGGAGCGCAGACCGCGCCGCAGCCGGCCAGCGGCGTTTCGATCACCCAGCAAAAGGCTGCGGTGACGAAGTCCGAGCGCATCATGGCGCAGGCGCAGGCGCGTCCCGGCCTGCTATCCCAGTATCTGTATATGCGCGACGCCTACGGCGCAGATCACAACCACGGCTTCCGGGTGATCTTCAACCAGTATCTGAGCTGGTTCCAGACCTGGGTCGGCGACTATGCCGGCGCGCGCACCAGTTTCTCGATTACCCAGCCGGCCGAGCGCGACGACAGCGCTTCGCCGCTTTCTAGTGGATTCAGGTCCGAGCCTGCGCTTGATGCAATCGCCGAACTGGCCAAAGACCGTCAGGCCATTTTCCTCAACGAGAATCACAGCATTCCGCTCACCCGCACCCTGACCGTGCAATTGCTCACCAAGCTGCGCGCCGAGGGTTTCGATACGTTCGCATCGGAGACGCTGTACGACACCGATTCCGATTTGCAGAAGCGCGGCTACCCGATCGACGAGACGGGTTTCTATACCGAGGAGCCGATCTATGCCGAGATGGTGCGCACCGCGCTCAAGCTCGGCTACACGGTTGTCGCCTACGAAGCGATTTCCGACGCGATCGGCGACGCCCGCGAGCGCGAACAGGCGCGCAATCTCTATAACGAAGTATTCAAGAAACGACCCGACGCCCGTCTCGTCGTCAATGCCGGATTCGCCCACATCCAGGAATCCGGTGTTTATCTCGGCGGCCAGTCGATGGCCCAGCATTTCAAGCGGCTCAGCAATATCGATCCGCTGACGATCGAGCAGACGTTTCTGGTTCCGCACGAGAAAGGACCGGACAATCACCCGATCTACAACGAGGTGATCCAGGCGTTGCACCCGGCGGTTCCGATCGTGTTCCGGGATGGCTCGGGCAAACCGTGGTCGCTCAAGGCAAAAGGTTACGACGTCAGCGTCATATTCCCGAGTGAGCGCTGGTTGCGCGCACGCCCGACCTGGCTCGATCTTGGTGGATTGCGCACGTCCTACCGGGTAAACGGGACGTTATGCGATAGCCATTACCCGTGTCTGGTCGAGGCGCGCTACGTCGACGAAGGCGATGATGCAATTCCCGCCGACCGGCTGGTGCTCGATCCGGATGGCCCCTTGGCAACGACGCGCGACTTGCTGCTGTTTTCGACCGATGCGACACCGTCGGGCGATCTGTATCTGCGGCCCGGAAAATATCGCGTCGTCGCGCGCAATCCGGCCAATCAGGTGGTCGGTCGACAGAATGCGACGGTTCTGGGTGACAACCCGAAATGACGGACACCACGAACACGATGATGTCTGAACGTGCGCCTGCGATTCACGCCAAGACCGCGCCAGCACCCGTCGGCGCCTATCCGCACGCACGCAGGGTCGGCAATCTGCTGTTTCTTTCGGGCGTTGGGCCGCGCACTCCCGGCAGCAATGTCATTCCCGGAAATGTCCACGACGCAGCCGGCAGACTGATCGACTACGACATCGAGGCGCAATGCCGACAGGTATTCGACAACGTGCGTGCGGTGCTCGAAGCGAGCGGCGCGCGCTGGGAAAATCTTGTCGATGTCACCGTGTTCCTTACCGACATGGCGCGCGATTTCGCTGCCTACAATCGCATGTACGCTGAATATTTCACCAGCGCGCAGCCGTGCCGCACGACTCTCGGCATCGGCGCATTGCCGACACCGATTGCGATCGAAATCAAGGCGATTGCGGTCATCGACGACGCAACCAGGTAGCGAGTTCGTCATGGGACGGTTCGCGTGTACGATTGCGCGATACCGGCATACCGATCGCCACGGGATTTCACATGCTGCCGCCGTTCAATCTGAAAAACTGGATCGATGAAAACCGCCACCTGCTCAAGCCGCCGGTCGGCAACAAGTGCATTGTCGATGGCGATTTCATCATCATGATTGTCGGCGGTCCGAACTCGCGTACCGACTATCATTGGGATGAAGGTCCGGAATTTTTTCACCAGATCGAAGGCGAGATGGTGCTGAAAGTGCAGGATGACGGTCACGCGCGCGATATTCCGATTCGTGCCGGCGAGGTGTTCTATCTGCCGCCACGCGTGCCGCACTCACCGCAGCGCATGGCCAATTCGATTGGTCTGGTCATTGAGCGCAAACGCCTCGCCCATGAGAAAGATGGCTTGCTGTGGTTTTGCGAGCGCTGCAACCACAAGCTGTTCGAACAGTTTTTCACTCTCGACAGCATCGAAAGTGATTTTCCGCCGGTGTTCGAGCGTTTCTATCGTTCGCTGGAGCATCGCACCTGTGGCGAATGTGGCCACGTGAACCCGGCCCCGGACAAGTATCGCGATGTGACTTAGGGATGCTCTGATCTATTCCGCACAGGCGTCACCGGCCTGTCTGCCCGCAGATCATGGCGCGTCGGTGAAGACAGACTGGCCGTCTGTCTAGCCGGCGCAACGCCGAGATGCGGGCAGACAGACCGGCCCCAACGTATGGAAT
>JBDTOS010000397.1:0-2698 GCA_039933095.1 Dokdonella sp. | reverse complement strand
GGCATCGGTCTCAACAAGATTCTCGGCACGATCCATATCTATCCGACCTTGGCCGAGGCGAACAAGTACGCTGCCGGTGAATGGAAGCGCAATCATGCACCGCAATGGGCGCTGCGTATTGCCGAGAAGTTTTTCAAATGGCGGCGCGGATGAGCCATTCGCACACATCTCGAAAACAATCACCAGCCGAGGCTATGCGGTGCTGACCGCCATCATTGTGATCACTGTGCTGCTAGCCGCAGTCAACGGGGCCAACGACAACATCAAGGGCGCTGCCACGTTGTTCGGCTCCGGCATCGTTGGCTATCGTGCAGCGATCACCTTGGCGACGGTTGCGACAGCGCTCGGCGGCGCGGCTTCAATCCTCATTGCGCACGGACTGCTGGTCGCTTTCAGCGGCAAGGGGATCGTGCCGGCAGAAATCGCCAGCTCATTGCCGTTTTTACTGTCGGTCGGATTCGCTGCTGCCTTGACGGTAGGACTTGCAACCTGGCTCGGTCTACCGATCTCGACGACGCACGCCTTGCTCGGTGGATTGGTCGGTGCCGGATTTGGCGCAGTTGCGGGCAATGTGGCTGTCGCTACGGCATTCAGGGAAATGCTGCTGCCGCTGCTGATATCGCCTGTCCTTGCTTTCGTGTTCGCACTCTTGATCGTGCCTATCGTTCAACGGGTGCGTGCTCGCGCTGCGCGCGCTGAAATGTGCGCGTGCGTGACCGATACCGAAACCGTTCAAGCCGGGTCTGTCGCGATCACCAGCACCCGCGTGCTGGTCGGACAGGTCGACGATCCCATTTGCGCGCCGGAAAATAGCCGCAGGCTTGGGACAGTCGATGCGAGTCCGTGGATCGATCGACTGCATCTGGCCAGCGCTGCCGCGGTGAGTTTTGCACGTGGTGTCAACGACACGCCGAAGATTGCCGCACTGATGTTCGCGGCAGGCGCGACCGGTGCGATGTCCGCATCGTTGCTTGTTGTCGTCGCAATGGCACTGGGGGGTTTGATCGCGGCGCGGCGCGTGGCGGATACACTGGCGTTTCGGGTAACGCGCATGGATTCTGGCGAAGGTTTCGGTGCCAATCTGGTGACATCGGCACTCGTGATCGGTGCGTCGCGCTTTGGCGTGCCGGTGTCCACGACGCATGTGAGCGCCGGTGCGCTATTCGGTATCGCCGCGCGCAATCGCACTGGCGCTGGCTCGGTCATCCGCAATATCGTGCTCGCGTGGGTGCTGACTCTGCCGATCGCAGCCTTGTTCGCCTATACGATGTTTCTCATTGTCAGTCGAGTGTTTAATTGATTTGGAGTCCGACCATGTCCACCGAGCAAACCCAGGCTGATGTTCGCCACTACTACGGCGAAGTGCTGAAATCGAACGACGATCTGAAGACCGGTGCGTGCTGCCCGCCCGAAGCGATACCGGCGCATTTGCGCCCGCTGCTCGACGACGTGCATCCGGCCGTCAAGAACAAGTTTTACGGTTGCGGCTCGCCGCTGCCGCCGGCGTTGGAAGGCATGACCGTGCTCGATCTCGGTTGCGGCAGCGGGCGTGATACTTACATGCTGTCGCGCCTGGTGGGAGAGCGCGGCAGCGTCATCGGTATCGACATGACGCCGGAGCAACTCGATGTCGCGCGCAGTCATCAGCAATGGCATGCCGAGCGCTATGGCTACGCTCGCAGCAACGTCAGCTTCGTCGACGGTTTCATCGAGGACCTGACGGCATGCGGCATTGCCGATTCCAGCGTCGATGTCGTCGTATCCAATTGCGTGCTCAATCTGTCGCCGGAAAAGGAACGCGTTTTTGCCGAGATCATGCGCGTGCTCAAACCGGGCGGAGAGTTGTATTTTTCCGATGTGTTTGCCGATCGGCGCATTCCCGAGGTATTGCGCATCGATCCGGTCCTGGTCGGCGAGTGCCTTGCTGGCGCGTTGTACAAGGAGGACTTTCGCCGGCTGATGGCGCGTGTCGGTTGCGAGGATGTGCGTATTGCCAGCAGCGCGTCGGTGCCGCTGTTCGATCCGGCGATCATCGCGAAAATCGGCATGGTCGGTTTCACCTCACTGACTGTGCGCGCATTCAAGCTCGACCTCGAAGATCGCTGCGAGGATTTCGGCCAGGTCGCGACCTATCTCGGCACGATGCCCGAGCAGCCGCATGCGTTCGACCTCGACGATCATCATCATTTCGAAACCGGGCGGCCGTTGCGCGTATGCGGCAATTCGTTCGACATGCTCACATCGACGCGCTATGGCGCGCATTTCCAGCTGATCGGCGAGAAGCAAACACACTTCGGATTGTTCGATTGCGCTCCGGCCAGCCCGACCTCGACTTCGATTGCGGCAGGCGCAGCGAGCTGCTGCTGATGACGCTCGATCTCGCCATCGTGGTTCCGGTCGGGCCTGACGACGAATCGTGGCGGGTATTGCTTCCGCAACTTGTGCAACTTGATGTGCGCGAGATCGTTCTGGTATTCGCCGACGACGCGGCAGCAGAGTCCGCACGCTGCGAAGAACCGTCGAGCGACAACGACGCAACGAGTGCTCCGGTCCGGTTCATTGCCGGACCACGTGGACGAGCCCGACAGCTGAATGCCGGTGCTGAAGCCGCGCAAGCCCACTGGTTGTGGTTTCTCCACGCGGATTCGATCCTGACGCCAGGCTGCGCCGCTGCGCTCGCTCGCCACATCAAGCGCAA
>JBDTOS010000396.1:0-2703 GCA_039933095.1 Dokdonella sp. | reverse complement strand
CTGTCCGGCGAAATGATGTTGCGTTACATGGGTTGGCACGAAGCTGCCGACGCGATCATCGCGGCGATGGACAGAGCGATCGCTTCGAAGCGCGTGACCTACGATTTCGCGCGATTGATGGAAGGCGCAACCGAGGTGAAGTGTTCGGAATTCGGCGACCAGATCATCGCGTCGCTGTAATCGCGATCCGCTGATCGGGTGGACGTTCGACGATGACCCGGCGCGCGTCCGCACAGGATGCACCGAAGCCCGTCGAGGGTCGCGCTGCGGCGCTGATCCTCGATGCGTTTCTCGACTACAACGCACGTTTCTCGGATATCACGCGGCGCGCGCAACGACGTTTCGAGCGGCGCGACTGGAAGCACGCGCGCCGCGACACCGTTGCACGAATCGATCTCTATCACGGATGCGTCAACGAGACCCTCGGGCGGCTCGAACTGCTGCTCGATGAGCGCGTGCGTTCGCGTCCGTTGTGGAGCCAGATTCGCGGTGAATACGAAACTCTGGTCGCGCCACTGCTCGACAGCGAACTGACCAAGACGTTCTTCAACACCCTGTCGCGGCGGTTTTTCAACACGCGTGGTGTCGCCCCGGATATCGAATTTGTCGCGCTCGACATCGAGCCGACCGCGTCGATTGATGCGCCCGTCGCGCGGCATTGCTACGCAGTCAAAGAGGATCTCGCTGCGATCTGCGAACAGATGCTCGACGACTTTCCATTCGCCAATGGCTACGCCGATGCACCGCGCTGCGCGCGCTCAATCGCCTCGTGTTTGCATGAGCGGGCGCAGCGCGCGGACATCGTGCCGATCGTTGCCATCGAGTTGCTGCGAACGGTGTTCTTTCGTGAGCGTCGCGCTTATCTGGTTGGCCGCATCTCAGGCGCACAGGCATCGGCGCCGCTGGTCATCGCGCTGGTCACTACACCTGCTGGCGTACGTGCCGATGCGGTGCTGAGCGAGGTCGATCATGTGTCGCTGCTGTTCGGTTACACGCGCAGCTATTTTCATGCCGACTTGCCGACCATCGGCGATACCGTCGTGTTTCTGCAGGAATTGCTGCCGCATCGACCGATCGACGAGTTGTACACCGTGCTCGGGCGCGCCAAGCAGGGCAAGACCGAACGCTACCGACATCTGTTCCGGCATCTCGCCGCGCATCCCGACGAGCAACTGGTCGAGGCCGACGGCGAACGCGGCATGGTCATGGCGGTATTCACGCCGAAGTCGTATCCACTGGTGTTCAAGGTGATCCGCGATCGTTTCGCCTATCCCAAGGACATCGCGCGGCGCGAGGTGGAGGAGCGCTATCGCATGGTGTTCCACTACGATCGCATCGGACGCCTCGTGGATGCACAGGAGTTTCGCGATCTGCGATTTCCGCTGGCGCAGATCGATCCCGAGTTGCTTCAACATCTGCTTGCCGAATGCGCCGAAACGATCAGCGTCGAAGACACAGGCGATGAGGGTGGCTACATGCTGGTCAAGCACTGCTATGTCGAGCGCCGCTTGCGACCGATGAATCTGTATGTGCGCGAAGTGCCGATCGAGGCCGCGACCAGTGCCGTGCTCGATTACGGGCAGGCGATCAAGGATCTGGCGCGCAGCAACATCTTCCCCGGCGATCTGCTGCTGAAGAATTTCGGCATCTCAAGGCGCGGTCGAGCGATTTTCTACGACTACGACGAGTTGTGTCTGGTCGAACATTGCCGCTTTCGCGAACTACCGGAACCCAGCGAAGATCAGGAAATGCGCCCGCTAGACGAATGGCTGACAGTGCGCGACGGGGATGTGTTTCCCGAGCAGTTCTCGCGCTTCCTGGGATTGCCGGCAGCATTGCGGCAAGCCTTGATCGACGCCCACGGCGAGATTTTCAGTGCGCAATGGTGGCGCGATCTGCAGGCGCGCTGGGCCGGTGGTGGTCGGGATGATGTCGTGCCCTATCCCGCGGCAACGCGTTTGCCGGAGTGAGTCGGAACGTGGTGGATAGGCGGCCACATCACACCAGCCACATCAGAAGTCGATTTCGTCGCTGTCGATTTCGATAGCCGAGGTCTATCCTCGGCCTCTCGCATGAGCTCAGTCGATGCAGCAATTGAAAAACTCCGCGGTTGATTCGATAGACCAGCGCCATCCTGATTGAACAACACGAGCGCATTGTCATGAGTGATTTCACCGTAACCTTGTCCGACCTCGTGCAGATTTCGCGCGATGGACACGCGTTCTACAGCGAGGCCGCAGGGAAGGTCATTGATGCCGAGGCGAGGCAGACGATTGATGACATGGCTGCCGTTCGCGCGAATCTGATTCGCGATCTTTCCCGGCAGCTGAAGGAGCATGGCGAAGAACCTCCGCGCAGAGGAACTTTGTACGGCGCAATGGCGAAGCTCTATGCCGACACCCTCGCGACTTTCAGCGGCGATCGCGATGGCGTGTATGTCTCACAACTCGAAGAAGCGGAAGACCGACTGCTGCACACGTTCGAGGAGGCGTTGCTGAGCGTCGATGAACCGGAAACGCGCGCAATCCTGAAACGTTACCTGCCACTTGCCCGCAACGCGCATGCTCGCATGAGCGATCTGAAGCATCGCAAGGGGAACTAAGGCAAGGAAAGCTGCGCGGTTCGTTAGGGCGCGTGGATTCAGGATTGGCCAGCGATCCAGCCGCCGCTTTCGACCTTGCGATCTGGCGCTTGTCGATAAAG
>JBDTOS010000395.1:0-2704 GCA_039933095.1 Dokdonella sp. | reverse complement strand
CGACCAGGGCAAGGTCTTTCTCATTAAACAGTTTGTATAGCCCGGTCATGATTTTCGTCAGCTGATTGGCCTGCTTCGCGCTCAGCCCCATGTCGAACGCGAGACGGCGACATTGATACGGCTGGATGCCCTCGACGAAATTCACCTCGACCGTGTGGATGTCTTCGGGCGTCTCGCGCGCAACCTGCTCGATGTCGACTCCACCCTGTGCCGATGCGATAAACGCAACCGTCTTGCTGCCGCGATCGACCAGAATCGACAGGTACAACTCTTTCGCGATATCACTCGCATCAGTGACCAGCACGCAGTTAACCGGTAGCGCGCGACCACCCGATTGGTAGGTCTCCATGTGCGTACCGAGCATGCCGGCCGCAGCTTCCTTTACGGCATCGACTGACTTGCAGAATTTGACGCCACCGGCCTTGCCGCGTCCGCCTGCGTGAATCTGTGCTTTGACCATCCACTGCTCGCCGCCGAGTGAGCGTGCCGCCTCGGCAGCCTCGTCGGCTGTCACCGCAATCTTGCCGGGCGGGACCGGAATGCCGTAGTCGGCGAACAACTGTTTGGCCTGGTACTCGTGAAAATTCATGGATGCACCTTGTTGATTACTTGTTTCTTGCCAATACCGCCAGATAGGTCTCGCGATCAATCCCGGCGGTTCGCAAATTGTTGAGGATGATGTCTACACCCACCGGGTTTTTCATCGGAAGCACGATTGGCCGGGCGAAGCCATCCTTGCAGAAAACGCAATGATCGCCTTTCGTGCGCACGTGCTTCCAGCCAAACGACTCGAAAACTCTAGCCAGTTGCTTCCAGTGAACGGCGGCGATTCGTGGCATCCGCGATCAGCTCCATCGGCACTTCGATCGTATATTCGGAGTCAGGGAAGGACGCTTCCGAAGCCTTGTGCGCTTCGGTGAATCCCAATTCGCGCAATACGATGTCCAAAGTTCCGTTCTCGAAACATACTTCGAGAAACAGCTCGACCGCCTCGGTCAGCGCGGCCAGCGCATTCCGGATTGACGTTCCCTGACTGCTCACGTCAAGCGCCGGGCACCATGCGACGTAGCCCACATCGGCGTCCGGCTTTATCCGCGCTTCAAGCTGCGCGCGTAACGCGATTTTGGTCTGCATGACGACACCCTTGCCTACACGTTGGCAGCGACATCTTAGCAGCAGGCCGCGCGGCGCCTCGCAAACCGAGGTATCACCTGACGTGTCCAAACCCACTCGACGCGCACGAGCTAAATGCATTTTCAGGCAACCGGCATTGCTATGATGGCGTTCCACAACCTCCGCCGTGCAATCGGCGGTGGACTTTCGGCTGGGGAGATTGCGCCTTGACGGCGACAGGCACGACATCGAAGCGCACCCAAGGCGGCACTGTTGCCACCGCCGATCTGTCGCCGCGCGAAGTGCGCTTCTTCAATCTGTATCGATTGTTCGAAGCCGTAATCTACGCCGCGCTGGTATTCAGTTCGCTGTGGCAGGACTGGGTGGGATTGCGCTTTCCGCAACTCGGTCAGTTCACGGCGGTGTCGTATCTGGTTGCGGCGCTGATGCTGCTCGGATTCACCGCGCCGACGCGCGAGCAGTCTGCGCGCTGGGCTACTTTTGCATTGATCATCGACATCGTTGCGGCGTCATTGTTGCTGATTGCACTAAACGGTGGCCGCTCGGCGATTCCGATCATGTTGATTGTCAATCTTGGCGGTGCGGCACTCTGGTTGCCGCTACGGCGCGCGTTGGCATTGGCGGTGCTGGCGGCGATTGGTGTCGCGGCACCGGCCATCGTGATTCCGTTCATCGATGGCGTCGCGCCAACGCTCGGCCTCGAAAACGGACTGTACACAGTCGTCTATCTGGCCATCACTGCACTCGGCCATCTGCTCGGCCGCCAGCTGCGCGCGACTGAAGCGCTGGCCGAACAGCGCGGCGTCGATCTGCTCAATCTTGAACAGGTCAACGATCTGATCATCCGGCGTATGAAAACCGGCGTGCTGCTGGTCGACGAGAAAAACCAGATCCTGCGCATCAACGAATCGGCTTGGCATCTGGTCGGCACGCCGCCGCCGACCGAACATGATCTCGGCAAGGTGTCGCCGGAACTTGCGCGCCGCATCTACCGCTGGCGCACGACCGGCAAGAGCGAGCAGACCGCCGTCGCTCTTGCCGAAGAACTGCCGCAGGTGATTCCGCGTTTCACCCGGCTCGCGCCAAACGACGAAAGCCACGCACTGATTTTCCTCGACGACACCTCGTTGCTGTCGCGTCGCGCCGAGGAACTGACCCTGACCTCGCTTGGCCGACTGTCGGCATCGATCGCACACGAGATTCGCAATCCGCTCGCCGCGATCCGCTACTCGGCACAGTTGCTGGCCGAGTCGCCCGATCTCGGCGAAGAAGACAAGCGCCTCGTCGAGATTGTCAACAATCACACCACCCGCGCCAACGATGTGATCGAGAATATCCTTCAGTTGTCGCGTCGCGAACGCTCGCGACCCGAGAACATCGACGTCAATATCTGGGTCAAACGCTTCGTCGATGAATATCTGGAGTCGAACGATATCGGCGCCGACCAGTTGGTCGGCATGACACAGAATCGCCGCGTCGAGGCGATGGCCGATCCGCAGCAACTGCAACAAGTCGTCTGGAACCTGGTCCAGAATGCACTGCGTTACGGGCGCCAGCCGAACCAGCCTGG
>JBDTOS010000394.1:0-2716 GCA_039933095.1 Dokdonella sp. | reverse complement strand
CGGAACGGGCCGGATCGTCGGAAACCTCGAACTTGCCTTCGAATTCTGCGAAGAGTTTCTGTGGCGATTTGCCGAGAATATTGATCAGCACATTGAGGCGCCCGCGATGGGCCATGCCGATGACCATGTCCTTCAAGCCATCGTTGCCGCCGCGATTGAGCAGTTCATCGATCAGCGGTATCAGGCTGTCGCCACCTTCGAGGGAAAAGCGCTTCTGGCCGACGTATTTGGTATGCAGATAGCGCTCGAGTCCATCGGCCTGGACCAGCCGTTCGAGCAGATGGTGCTTCTCGTCGGCACTCAAGCCGAAATCGCCGCCCGCTTTTTCCAGATTCTCGTGCACCCATTGGCGCTGCTCGACTTCGGAGATATGCATGAACTCAACGCCGATGCTGCCGGCGTAGGTCGCGCGCAACATGGCGACGAGATCCTTCAATTTCAGACGCGCCGAACCACCGAGCGATCCGGTGTTGAATTCACTCTCCATGTCCTCGCTGCCGAGACCGTGGAACGCTGGATCGAGATCGGGCGCCGATGGGCGCGGCAGCAGGCCGAGCGCCTGGAGCTCATCGGGAGAATAGGTACTCGCCAATTCGAGCGGATCGAGATTGGCAGCCAGATGACCGCGCGAACGATAGGCGGTCACTAGTTTGAGCACGGCAGCTTGTTTTTGCGAAACCGGCGTGCTGTCGCTGCGTGCGGTGCCTGCACTCGAGACTCCGCGATCGCGTCTTTGGGCCGCTTCAATGCGAGCGATCGCATCGGAATGCGGCACATCGCCGGCCGCACGGCCCTTGAACCCATCGAAATAACTCGCCCACGGCTTCGGCACCGAGGCTGGATCGCGCAGATAGTCCTCGTACAAGTCCTCGATGAACGCGGCATTGCCGCCTGAGAGCGCCGAGGTCGCAGCAAAATGCTGAAGAATGTTTACGGTCACGCAATCACCGTGGATGGCTTCGAGGTGCAGGGAGGTGCGGCAGCCGTTGGCTACTTGAGATCGGGCGGAATGAGGCAACGCACCGAACTGTGCAAAATTATACCGGGTAAGGCGGAATCTTGCGTCCGGCTGCGCTTGCCGAACATCGGGATGGTCTGATCAGATTTCCAGTCCCCGCAGTTCTACACTCGGCTCGGAACGTGCCCAGACTTGCTCGAACAGCTCCAGCAGTTGCCGGTGCCGACCCGGAGCATGCAGATTCGCTGTGCCCTCGAAGCGATCGGCTTGTTGGCGACAGGTGAAGCCGGCACGATCGTTGACGATGAAGCTGGATGTCAGCTGCAAGTCGCCGGGATCGGTCGGCGTGCGCATCGCGATCATGCTAGGCAGGCGCCGTGCCAGGGCGATCAAGCGATGCCCGTTCACGACCGCGCTGGCAGGTTGGCGTATGAGAACGCGGATGCGCGCTTGAGCGCCTAAAATTGCGATACGTTTGAGTTCGTCCAGTGCATCGACCGTGTCGAGCGTCACCGGATCGAGATCGTGGCTGAAGATTGCAAGCTCGTTGCGGGTGCCGCGCAGGATGTCCAGAACCGCTGCGCGCGCCGACGAGGGTGCGTCGAATACGGTATCCGCAGCTGTCTCGGACGATGCAGCAGAAGCCGCTGCCTCGCGTGGCGTGAACGGTTCAAGCTGCATACCCATGGTCTGATGCTGGATGCCGCACTCGTCGAATTCGCCGCCTTCAGCGACAAAACCGAAGCGTCGATAGAACGCAAGCGCATGCGTCTGCGCGTGCAGGGCAACATCCGGATAACGCCGTTCGCGCGCCAGATCGATCAGGCGAACCATCAGCGCGTCGCCCACATGGCGGCCACGCCACTCGCGCAGAACGGCAACGCGCCCGATCGTCTGCTGCGGGGTCAGGCGACCCGTGCCGATCGCCCGACCATCTTGATCGCGTGCGAGAACATGGACCGACAGCGCATCGAGATCATCCCATTCGTCATTTTCCGGCACATTTTGCTCAACGACGAACACGCTATCGCGAATGTGGCGAATCGCAGCACTGTCAGTTATCCACGATGCCAGTTCAACGTGGATGACTGCATCGGGGATGACGCTGTCGTCCGAGTCACCAACAATGACCTCGTCGTTGCTCATCGGGTCGTGCGCCGCTTGAGAATCTTGCGTATGACCAGATGACCGCCGTTGACCAGAGCGAGCAGGGTCATGTCGTCGCGAGCTGATAATTTCCCGAGGCTGCCGATTGGAAGAACCGATCTGGCGCACAGTTTCTCGGCTAATTGCCGCGAGCAATCAAACTCGTCGCCGGCAACAAACAAGGTTGCGCCGGTAGGTGCTTTGCTCCAGGCGAACCGCGACCATGGGTTGCGAAGCAATTCGTGGCCTTCGCCACGTGTGCGCTGCCACTGCGAAGCGGTCAGCGGACGCGCACGCGGACTGGCCAGATTTGCCGCGCGATAGCGCGTCATGAACTGTCCGAACCACCGGCGCAGCAGCGACGCGTCCATATCGCGAAACGGCGAAAGCGCGATTCGCAGCCGTTTCAATGCCGCATCATCAATCTCGCCAGCACTCCTGGCCGGCTGCAAATCTCCATCGCCATAGCGCTCATCCTCGCCCATCTGCTCGGCAAGAAAATCGGCGAGATCGCCAAGCAATTCCGCCTTGGCTGGCGCGCGCATTCCGATCGAAAAGGTCAGGCATTTGCCCTCCGCAATGCCGTGATGCGGCACTCCGGGCGGCAGATAC
>JBDTOS010000393.1:0-2724 GCA_039933095.1 Dokdonella sp. | reverse complement strand
CGTTGTGCTGTTCGTCGCTCAGGCGTTCGGTGTCGATCTGTCGCTCGGTCACCAGATCGTGCTGATGTGTCTCGCCGTGCTCAGTGCGGTCGCAGTCGCCGGTATTCCTGGCGGATCCTTGCCCCTGATCGCCGGTTTGCTGATCACGTTCGGCGTGCCGGCCGAGGGCATCGGCATCATCATCGGCGTCGATCGCGTACTCGACATGATGCGCACAACCGTCAACGTCGGCAGCGACATGGTGACCACCGCGGTCGTCGACCGCCAAGTCAAGCGCAGTGAATCGGCTGATTCCTGAAACAACAACGTAAGAACCAGCGGGTCGGCAGTAACGACAATACGCAAGCAGTTCGCAATTTCGCGCATGCTCGGCGTAACGGAAAACCTGTCGTAGCGCTTATGCGGTCTGGTCGGCGCGCCGTACGCAGTTGCGTCCCTCTCGTTTTGCCCGATACATCGCGGTATCAGCTTCCGCGAGCAGATCGTCCGCATGCTCACCAACCGCCGGGACACGATTCACCACGCCTGCGCTCAAGGTGATGGTTTGGGTATCGTTGCCCAGTGCGCGCGGCGGCAATGCTTCGACCAGAGCGCGCATGCGTTCGGCGATGCGGGCGACCGTATCGGTGTCGGTATCGATCATCAGGCAAGCAAATTCCTCGCCGCCGAAGCGAGCGACCAGATCCTGTTCGCGCGTGGCGCTCGCCAATGCTTGCGCAACCGCACGCAATGCAGCGTCACCGGCCAAATGCCCATGAGCATCGTTGTAGCGTTTGAAGTGATCCACATCGATGACGATCAGACCAACCGGCAGCGATCGCGCCCGAGCCCGATCGATCGCCGCATCGATGGCGTTTGTAAGGCGTCGGCGGTTCGCGACGCCGGTCAATGGATCTAGATAGGAAAGTTCGGTCAAACGCAGGTTGGCATCGTGCAACTCGGTAGTACGTGTGGCTACCTCGAGTTTCAATTGACGCTGGCGCGCTCGCAGGTTGCGGTTGTATTCCAGCACGATGCCGATGCCGATAAGTATGAGCAGGACAACCGACATCGGCCGAACCCACGCACGCTGCCACCAATACGGTTCAACTTCGATGGCAAGAATTGCAGGCGTTGAAGCGGTACCCGCGTAGTCACGCGAATCGACCTTGAGTTCGTAGTGCCCGGGTGGCAGCGAGGTGAAGCTGCGACTGTGATCACTGCTCCAATCGCTTGCAGCCGGGTCGAATCCAACCAGCTCGCTGCGGTAAGTCGACTCCGATTCGCGCATTCCTGTTAGCAACGCGAAATCGACACGCAGCTCACGGGTTCCAGACGGAAGATCAAGTCCCCTGCCCTGCTCCAGTTCCTGCGTCTTGCCATCAATGCGCGCTTCGGTGAAATACAGCGGCTTGGGCCGACTTGAAGAGGTGGCTGCGCGAATACCGGGGTCGAATACACTCAATCCACCCAGTGTGCCGACCCAGTAACGATCTTGGGCGTCGATGAACTGCGCATTGGTGTTGCACTCGTCGTGCACGATGCCATCGCGGCGGCGAAACACGCGCTGGTGATAACTCCCATCGGCAGTTGGCGTGAGCTGCTGCACGCCGTTATTGGTGCAAATATAAATACGCTTCTGGCTATCCTGTAGCACGCTGTAAACCGACGGATCGGGCGGCGGAGGTATGCCGTCATTACTGACAATTTTCGGGGACTGTGGATCGGTGACATCTACGCGCACGACGCCATGGCGATCACTGCTCGCCCACATGATCGTACGCTCGCCTTCGTTGATGATCGTGATGCCCCGATAGCCATCGACGGGCAACCCACCTTCAGCGGGAAGCGCGTGCCAAGCTTCTCCATCGAATCGAGCGAGTCCTTTATTACTTGCGGCCCACAGCCACGAGCGACCGCTCGCATCGATCTGTTCGACGAGGCGAAGGACGCTCCATACCGACTTGTTCTCGTCCAGTGCGAAACGCGTCCATTGACCACCGCGTAGTCGATACACGCCATCGTGCAGCGTCGCGAACCAGAGTTCGTTCGCCCCCTCATATTGGCGCGCGATGACATTGCTTGCGGCGGCTTCATCGTGCATTGGCCACGGTGCCGGTATCGACGAGAAGCGCAGCTCGTCGTCCACGCGCAACAGCGCGCCACCAGTCAGACCGAGTATTCGCCAGATACTGCCGTCCGGTCCGGTTACGCGCCAGATTCCACGCACACCGTCGCTCGGCAGGGTTCCTGATGCTCGATTGAAATAGCGCCACTTCGAGTCTTGCAACAGGCCCACGCCCTTCTTGGATGTTCCGACCCAGAGCTGCTCACCACCGTGTCCATCCGGTTCAAGCAACACGCCGAAGATCCCGTTTTCGCTGGCACCGAGCAGGGACACCGTCTGCCATTGGCTATCGGTCAGCGCGGCGCGCGCGATGCCGCCTTCGGTAGCCAGCCACAGCACATCGGTGCCATCGACACTGCGCTGAAGTTTCAGCCCGCGGATCGCGTCGGAAGGAAGACCATGACGCCGATCAAAGGTCCTGACCGTGTCACCGCGAATCTGTAGCAAGCCTGCCCGCGAGGCAACCCACAGCACGCGCTCACCTTGCGCCGTATAAGTAGCCTGAGCGGAATAGGTCGCTTCCGATGGCAGCTCGCCGCTAGCCGAGCGCCACACCTTGATGCCGTCGGGGCGAATGCGCGCGATTCCGCCGCCGTAGCTCAGTTCCCACAATTCCT
>JBDTOS010000392.1:0-2735 GCA_039933095.1 Dokdonella sp. | reverse complement strand
GGCCATCGACAGAATGCCCGGCTTGTTGTGCTTCAGGTCCGACGCAATCTCGTCGCCGAATTTGTAACCAGGTCCACCCGTGCCGCTGCCATGCGGGCAACCGCCTTGCACCATGAAGTTCGGGATCACGCGATGGAAAGTCAGCCCGTCGTAATAGCCGCGCTGAGCAAGATTAACGAAATTGGCAACCGTCATCGGCGTCTTGTCGGCAAACAGATTGAGGTTGATGGTTCCGCGCGTTGTCTTGATCGCAGCGGTAAGTGGCGAATTGGCAGTCATCCGACGGCTCCTGATTGAAAGGCCGCGCAGACTAACCGATTTTGCTCGTCAACCCTACTCCGCCCGACGATTGCGCAGCGCCATAGCGCGCGTCAGCGTGAAGGTAAAAAGCAAAAACACGACACGTTCTCTGGATGTCCGTTTCGACCGACTCGGAACCTTCTTGCAAAACGAACTGTCCATGTCTCGAGTCTGGCTGCGGAGAAATCGTGCCATGTTCGCCAAGGAATCGCTTCCCACCTGGATCGCCTTCGTGCTGCTCGGGATTGCAGCCCTCGTGTTTGAACTGAATCGCGTTTACCGGCCTGTGGGGGCGTGGCATCTGGTCGCAAATTTCGGCGTGGTTTGCCTTGTGTTGCTCAGCATGCGACTGAGTTGGCGCAGCGCGGGAAGCCTTAACCGAAATATCAGCAACGTATACCGCGACGTTATCAGCGGCCAACAACCTCCGCGAACGTTACTGCATATACTGTGCAGTGCTTCGGGCATGTTGCTGCTGATCTGCATGAACGTCTGAACCCTGTCAGGGTCGCGCTGTTTTTTTTTCAACTCTCCCTTGACGGGAGAGTCGACGCGCAGCGTCGGAGAGGGTGAGTCGCCGCACCGCCCCAGTCAGCGCAACCCAAGCATCCCTGCCTCAAGCACACCCGTACCGCGCGGCTGCGCGTCGGGCGAGCCTTCCGGCAACGGCGTTCCATCAACCAGATGCGCCCACATGCGATCCATCGCCGCGTACGCATACGGCATCAATGGAACATAGCGATCGCCGAATCCCGGCAGCGCCAGAAACGCGTCGAAGTGCTGCGAATGCGGCACGCTCCAATGCAGCGGCTTTCGCCCGCTCGCGCGCAACCACGCCACATACGGATCGGAACTGAAAGCAGCCGGAACCAGACCATCTTCACGGCCATGAACGACTGCGATCGGCAGATCGCCACGCGGCATTCGCGCTTCCGTCGCGGCCACCGATTCACGCAAACGTTGCGATTGACTATCGGTGCCGGTCCACAACGCGCGTAAACAGCGCGAATCGCGCAGCGCGCCATCGGCTTCGCCGGCTGTTTTCGGATTGTCAAGAAACACACCGTTACCCGGCGGAATCCCGGGCGCATCGGCCCACCACGCCGCGCGCTCGGTCAATGTCGGAGGACGAGTGGCACCGTGGTCATCGTGCGCATCGAACCGAAATCCGCATGGCATCGCGCCGACGGCGCTGCGCGTGCAGGCAGACGCGTACGTCGCGCCGACCGCGCGCCAAAGATCGAACGCGACGTTGATCGCGCCCGACTCCAGTGCCGCATCAGTCCATCCCGATGCGTGCAAGCGTTCAAGCGCCTCGGCAGCTTGCGCATGGGTGTCGCTACCGGCCAGATCGCCGGATGCATGCAGCGCCGCGCAGCGTGCGATCCATGCAGGTGCGACCTGCCCATTCAAGCGAGCCAATGCAGTCGCATCGAAACGCGCATCGACCAGGGCGCACGGCATCCAGATCGCGGCCTCGGTGACGTAGTCGTACAGTGCCCTGCCCTGTGTCGACTCTCGTGGGACATTGATGTTCGGCGCAGCGACGACCACACCCGACAGGATGTGATCGGTATCGAGTCCAGCCGCCTGCAACACTGCTCCGCCGCCATTCGAAACTCCGAGTGCGATGATGCGTGCGTTCTGTGGTGTGAACGGAGCCTGCGCCGGATATGCGCGATCGAGCATCGCCAGTCCAAATCGCGCTGCCTGCAAGACATGCGCGCCCCACGATGCTTCGGGGTTGTCGCCCGAATGCGCATGCTTGACCGCAATGCCGGCATCACTCGCGGCGTGCTCGGGTGCGAATTCCAACTCGGCCTCGCCGACTTTCGCACGCGTGCCATCGAGCGTAACGCCGGTCGCGCTTGCACTATCAAAATAACCGGAACCTGCACCCTTGTCGGTATGCACCACGGCGCAGCCACGCGGCAATCCCCACGCGCCGGCCAGCGCGATTGCGCCGTACACACCGCGCGAACCCGATGCCGCCGCTACGATCAGGCAACGCGCCTTGGCATCGAATGCATCGGGAATCTGCGCCAGCACACGATGCGGCGATTTCGCGCCTGGAACGCGTGCGAATGCCTGAAACTCGCGCCCCGGAATATTGGGTACCGCGCCGTAGACCGTGCCGAACCCACCGAGCGGGCCAAGGTCGGCGATGCCTTTCCAGCTTGCATAGATTGAACGTCGCCGCAATTCGGCGGGGATCGGATGCTCGACATCGGCAAACGCCGGCGGCGGTCCGCGCAAGCCATCCAGACCGAGGCCGGCGCTGAGCAGGTCGTCGCTGCCGTCGTGGCGGGTTTCGCGCACAGTGCTGATGATGAAGTCGGTCATCGTAGTCTCCGCTTTTGGCTTGGATGTCGGGACAACAGGTCTCCCTGCGCAGCCGCCAACAATGACGAACAGAGCAACAACAACAGCGCGGC
>JBDTOS010000391.1:0-2749 GCA_039933095.1 Dokdonella sp. | reverse complement strand
GAGTCGCGAGCACGAGTTGTCGCAGGACCGTGCCCGGATGGGACAGTTGCGCGGCGCCGATGCTGCGAAGCCACGGCGGGAATGAGCGCGCCATGCGTAGACGATCTAACTTCAAGTTCCGCCTCTATGTAGCCGGCAACGCGCCGAATTCTGTTTTGGCAATTGCCAACCTGACCGCACTGTGCCGATCGTATCTGCCGGATCACCATCAGATCGAAATCGTTGATGTGCTTCGGGACCCGAAGCGGGCACTGACCGAAGGCATCTTCTTGACGCCGACCCTGGTCACGCTCGCTCCGTCACCCGTGCGAAAAATCGTCGGCACGCTCAGTCAGGCGCAGACTGTCTTGCAAACGCTGGGGCTGGAGGCCTTGCCTGTGTGAACATCGAGAAGCCGCCTCTGGTGGATGTGAACGATGAAGTTTCTGCGCTGATCGAGACACTGCACGACACCGAGCAACGACTGGAGAAACTGACCTCGGGCGAAGTCGATTCCGTTGCGAATCGCGTCGGGCGTACGCTTCTATTGAGCCGCGCCCAAAATCAGATGCGGCAAACCGATGCCGTCAGACAGGCAACGATTCTCAATGCACTGCCGGCGAATATCGCGATGCTCGACCATTCCGGGTTCATTGTTTCGGTGAACGAGGCATGGAAAGCATTTGCTCGCGGAAACGCCTTGCTCGCTCCAGGCTATGCGGTAGGCCTCAATTATCTTGATATTTGCGATGGCGCGCGCGGCGACGGTGCCAGCGACGCCAACAAAGCCGCTGAAGGGATTCGCTCGATACTGGGTGGCGGAAACAAGAGCTTTTCGCTCGAATATGCCTGTCATTCACCTGCACAACAGCGCTGGTTCATGATGACGGTAACTCCGCTATCCGACAAACATCCGGATGGCGTTGTCGTCATGCACATCAATATCACCGATCGAAAGCTGGCCGAATTGTCCTCGATGCAGCTGGCGGCGATTGTGGAGTCATCGGAGGACGCCATCATCGGCAAGGATCTGAACGGTGTCGTCACCAGCTGGAACAAGGCGGCGGAAAGGATTTTCCGCTATACCGCTGGCGAGATCGTGGGAACTTCAATGTATCAACTGGTCCCGATCGCGGACGAGGACAAGAACAAGGAAGATCATCTTCTTGAGAAGGTCCGAAGCGGCATAAGCGTGGCTCACTTCGAAACGCTGGGACAGACAAAGGAGGGTAAGGTGATTGCTGTCTCGGTCACTGCCTCACCGATCAGGGATGTCACTGGCAAGGTGGTCGGTATGTCGAAAGTGGTGCGCGACATTACTTCCCGCAATGCGCTCCAGGATTCTCTGCGCGCCAGCGAGGCAACCATGGCCGCCGCCCAGCGCATTGCCCACATTGGCAGCTGGGAATTGAAACTGGCCAACACGAACGACATCGACGCCAATTCCTTACGCTGGTCGGAGGAGATGTTTCGCATTGCCGGATATGAGCCGGGGGCGGTCAAAGTCAGCAACGAGATGTTCTTTCGTCACGTTCCCGACGGGGAGCACGAGCCGATAAGGCAAGCCGTCGCCGACGCGATAGCCGCCCACGGATCGTATTCCATCGTCCACCGCCTGATCCGGCCCGACGGCGAGGAACGCATTGTCGAGGAAGCCGGGCAGATTTCCTTCGACGAAAAGAACGGCAAGCCGCTGAGCATCATCGGCACAGCTCACGACATCACCGAGCAGCGTCGAGCGGCGGGAGACCTCGCGGCCAACGCAGCGCTGCTCCGGCAATTCATCCGGCACACCCCGGCAGCCATCGCCATGTTGGATACGGACATGTGCTACCTGCAGACCAGCGATCGGTGGCTCCACGATTACCATCTCGGGGAGCGCGAAATCGTCGGGAAATCGCACTACGAGATTTTCCCCGACCTGCCCGAAGAATGGAAAGACATCCATCGGCGCGTGCTGGCCGGGAATGTCGAGCGCTGCGACGAAGCTGCTTTCGCACGCGCTGATGGTTCGCTCGACTGGCTGCAATGGGAGTTGCGTCCCTGGCGCAAGTCAGACGGCGACGTTGGTGGACTGATCATGTTCACTCAGGTCATCACCGAGCGAAAACGCTACGAAGAAACCCTGCAACGACAGCGAACCGAGCTGCAGGCGCTGTTCGACTTGCTGCCGGCCATGATCTGGTTCAAGGACACCAAAAACCGCATCCTGCGTATCAACAAACTCGCGGCGCAGGTCCTCGGAATGTCCATAGAGGACATAGAAGGAAGACCAGCGCACGAAATCTACCCCGTGGATGCAGAAAAGTTCTACGCGGATGATCTGCAGGTCATCCACTCGGGAAAGCGAAAACTCGCCATTGTCGAATCGCTGCACGATTCGCACGGCGACGTTCGCTGGGTGCAAACCGATAAGGTTCCGGTTTGCGATCCGAATGGCAAGGTGACCGGCATCATTGTCATGTCACAGGACATCACTGAGCGCAAACAGACGGAATCGACGCGCGATCGCCTGGCAATGATCGTAGAAGCCACCCCCGACCTGATAAGCACCTCTGACGCAGGCGGGCGGCTGACTTACCTCAATCGCGCGGGCCGCAATGCGCTGGGTGTAGGGCTTGACGAGGACGTTAGCAGGACTTCCATCTCCGACTTTGTCTCGAACCCCGCCAGCCATCCCATCCTGATCGATGGGATTCCGACAGCCACCCGGGAAGGCAGCTGGCACGGCGAGACTACTCTGCAAAGTCGGAGCGGCGGGGAGATCCCG
>JBDTOS010000390.1:0-2760 GCA_039933095.1 Dokdonella sp. | reverse complement strand
CTTGCCGGCAACGCAACACTTCATGCGCAGGCGTTGGATGTGTTTGTCAGTCGAGGCAGATCGCAATCGACCTGATTCATCCAGAACATTGAAGACAAACTCAACCGCCGACTAGGAAACGATTAGACTTTCGCACACTGCAACATCAGTTCGACAAATCCTTCGAACGCGGTGCACTTCGGAATTGAACTCGCCGCGTTTCCTTACGAAGCACTTGAAAGCGCGACTGCGTGGGCCCGGGGTTAGCCCCATTGCCTCAAGTCGGCGGAGCTGTCAGGGCGTGCGCTACCGAACAGACAACCCGTCGCAACAAATGCACTCTTTCGGAGGATTTCATCGTCGATAAAGCGAAGGACTGTCATGACCAGTGGTAACCAGAGTGCAACAGCGGGTGGCGAGAACCTCATATCGTCTTCCATGGAAACGATCAGCCCGCTTCATGACGACGTGCAATGGAACGAGAAATTGCGCGATGGCACGACGGTTCTGATCCGCGCGATACGAGACGACGATGAAGAACTTGAGCGGCGTTTCATCGAGCGATTGTCGCCGCAGTCGCGCCGGTTCCGCTTTCTCGGTGAAATCAAGAGTCCGGATCCAAAATTGCTGAGGCAATTCACGCATGTGGACCACGTGCACGACGAGGCCTTCGTCGCGCTGATTGCAGATGGCGCTGTCCAACGCGAAATTGGCGTGAGTCGCTATAGCCTGCTTGGCGATGGCGTCACGTGCGAATGCGCCGTTGCAGTAAGCGACGAATGGCACAACCAAGGACTCGCGACACTGCTCATGAACCACCTGATCGGCGTCGCGCGCAGGCGCGGTATCTCGCGCATGTACTCGATCGATGCGCCGGACAATCAGGCGATGCGCGATCTTGCCGAGCATCTTGGCTTCGTGCGCAGTCGGGATCCGAACGATGCGAGACAGGTGTTGCATACCTTGGACCTCAACGCGCCCACGGCGTAGCGGCTGACCGCACGCCCTTTCGCCTGACGCCTACGCGAGCATCACAGGTCGGTAGTTTTTGTTACCCCCAATGTTCGGTAGCAGACAGACAGAATCGCGCACGACGCTCACCATCTAGTTAAAGGGTCTTGGAGCTGTGCCGTACCGATGCGGCCAAGCACTTGTCCGGCTCTCGCGTTTGGCCGAAAGGATGCGGCCTTGCGAGCAGGAATCTGGATACATTCGCTGAGCGCAACATCATGCAGGATCAATGGATTTACAGTTCAATTCTTCTGCCTTATACCGGCGAGACGATCGAATTCAAACTCGAAGAACGCGGGCAGCCGATCTCTGGAGTATTCGCCAACGGTGCCTTCCACTCGCACTGGGCCGACTACGGCACAAGCCGCGTAGGATCCTGGCGCAGCCTGGACAGCGATCCGTCGGCACGGCCGATTGAAGCACCGACATCCACGACTGGCTCGTTCGCCCGGATGTTCAAGCGACTGAAGAACATCACTTCCCGGAGCCATGGCAGCGACCTGATAGCGCCATCGCGCGATCAGGTCAGCACCGCTGCGATCGCTGCGGTCACATTGCCGATGTCGATGGCGACCGCGACCGCATACGGTATCCATAGCAACCAGATGCATACCAACCAGATGTCGTCCTGAGGGCAGCGAAGCTGCGCGATATGCTCAACGAACGCCGTGCGCGTGGAGAGAGATCAAGATGGACGAGTACCGGCGGATCGAGGCCGAGAAAGCCGAGAAATGAAGGACGAAACTTGCGGAGATTTCCATGACGCGCCCTAGCCAGCGCATCCTGACGATCAATGGTGGTTCGTCGAGCATAAAGTTCGCGCTGTTCGAAGCGGATAAATCGCCGCGACGCCTCCTCGCGGGTGCCGTTGATCGGATCGGACTGCCCGATGCCACCTTTCACGTAACGGATGCGAAGGTGGGTGATCGCTTTTCCCACAACGTAGTGGCGCCGAATCACCTGGCGGCGGTCGGCATTTTGATGGACTGGATCGAGAAAGACGCGCTCTGCGGGGTGCTGACAGTTGTGGGCCATCGCGTGGTGCACGGCGGCCCTGATTATTGCGAAGCGCAACGCATCACCACGGAAATGCTTGCCGAGCTACAGCGACTGACGGCGTTCGATCCCGAGCATCTGCCCGAGGAGATCCTGCTGATCGAGGCGTTTCAGCAGCGTTTTCCCGATCTGCCGCAGATTGCATGCTTCGATACCGCGTTTCATCGCGATCTGCCGCGCGTTGCCAGATTGCTGCCGATCCCGCGCCGCTACGAAGCCTTGGGCGTGCGCCGATATGGCTTTCACGGGTTGTCGTATGCATTTCTCATGGAGGAACTCACGCGCCTCGGTGACCCGGCGGCAGCGACAGGCCGAGTGATTCTTGCGCACCTGGGTAGTGGCGCAAGCCTGGCGGCAGTGCGCGACGGCAAATCCATGGACACCAGCATGAGTTTCACCCCGAACTCCGGAGTGCCGATGAGCACGCGTTCGGGTGACCTTGATCCCGGGTTGGTCTTGTATCTGGCGCGCACGGAAAAAATGAGCGCGCAACAATTCAACGACATGGTCAATTCCCAATCAGGCTTGCTCGGAATATCCGAAACCAGCGCGGACATGCGCGATTTGATCGAGCACGAAACGCAGGATGCGCGCGCGGCCGAGGCAGTCGCACTGTTTTGCTATCAAGTGAAGAAGTGCGTGGGTGCCTTTACGGCAACATTGGGTGGTCTCGACACACTGGTGTTCAGCGGAGGCATCGGCGAAAACGCGCCG
>JBDTOS010000389.1:0-2761 GCA_039933095.1 Dokdonella sp. | reverse complement strand
CCAGCTACAACGCATCGGAATGTCTTGCGCTGCGCTCGGATGCAATCACATTGACGGCAAGCACGGCGCCGATGCTCGATTTCTGGACGCGCTACGACATCGAAACCGGTTACGACGGCGGTATTGTGCAGATTTCAACCAACGACGGCAGCACGTGGACCACGATCACTCCTGCCGGTGGTTATCCAAGTACGTTCACCCACACCGGCAACGCGTGTGGCCTGGCGCTCAACAGCGGCGCGTACACCGGCACCAATCTCAACTGGACCCATCCGCAGTTCGACCTGACCAGTTACGCCGGCCAGACCATCCGCCTGCGCTGGCAATTCGCCACCGACGGTGGATTGCAGCAAGGCGGCTGGTGGATCGACGATCTGCGCGTCACCCACGCACAAGTGCCGGGGTCGTGCAGTATCGATGCGATTTTCAAAGGCGGCTTCGAGTAGCAGGGTTGCGGCACATTGCGCCACAGAGAGAAACGGTACATCGTCGGTCTCCGTTCCACCAATCGAGGTAGCAATGGCTCACGTACACGCTCCGGGACTTGTTCTGCGCATGGACCCCGATGAACTGCTCAAGCAGGATGCGACCTGTAGCTGCGAAGAGCATCTGGCGGTTCACGCTCAACACTATTTTCTCTGCATCGAGTCGGATGCAAAACAAGGTCTCTGGGCACCCCTGTTCACCGCCCCGCGCGTCGGCACTCGCGAAATCCCGAGCGCGGCCAAAACCGGCGATCCTCGCTGGATCGGTGTTCCCGCGCACTACAGCACCGATCAGGTGTGGTGCGCGACGCACAAGGCCGCGCAGCGCGCGGCGACAGCGGGTAATGACCGTTCGACGCCGAAGCTGCCGAACCGGGTCAAGGACGCCGCCCTGCCCAACGCGAATGATTTTGCGCGCCCTGCGGGATACGCTTCCGCGGCCTAGCCAAACAGCAACTCGCTCTGCGCCAGGAACCGGGAATCAGGTGGCGATCGTCAGCGTAGCGTCGCGTCGTTGAGCAGATAACGCTCCCAGAACAGCATCGATGCAGCGCGGAAATAATCGAGATTGGCTTTCTTGCGGAAGCCGTGGCCTTCATCGTCGAACTGCAGGAACCACACATCGCCACTATTGCGGCGCACCGTGTTGACGATCTGCACACCCTCACTCGGCGGCACGCGCGGATCGTTGGCGCCCTGGGCAACGAACAGCGGAATCCGGATCTTCGCTGCATTGGTCAGCGGCGAGATGCGTTGCTGGAACGTGCGCATGCGTCCGTTGCGTTCGTCGCCGTATTCGACGCGGCGCAGATCACGTCGATACTTTTCGGTGTTGCTCAGGAACGTGACGAAGTTGCTGATGCCGACCGTCTCGATGCCGGCACGCAAACGATCGCCGTAGTGGATCATGCTCGCGAGCACCATGTAGCCACCGTACGACCCTCCCTGCACGGCGACACGCTTTGGATCAAGATTCGGCTGGGTCGCAATCCAGTCGAGCAACGCGCCGATATCGCGCACCGAATCCTCGCGCTTGTAGCCGTTGTCGAGATCAACGTAGCTCTTGCCGTAACCCGATGAGCCGCGCACGTTCGGTTGCAGCAGGGCGATGCCGAGTTCGCCGACGAGGAATTGAATCTCGCTGCTGAATCCCGGCCGCGCCTGCGATTCCGGTCCGCCGTGGATATTGATGATGACGGGATGCGGACCGGGGCCCGCCGGCTGGTAGAAAAAAGCCGGGATTGTGCGCGGTTCGCGATTGATCGTGTCGAAGGTCGGATAGCGAATCAGGCTCGGTGCCGTGAATGTCGAGGTGTCGAGTCCGCCGACCTCGCTGGTCGTCCAGCGCACCAGCGTCGAGTTGGTCAAATCGATCACATAGACATCGCTCGGCGACAACGGCGAGTTGAGCGAAAACGCGAGGCGCTTGCCGTCCGGACTGAAATCCGGCGAGCCGATCGCTCCCTTCGGCAGTGACGGCAGGGCGATTTCCTTCTGCGTCGTCGTATCCAGCACATGCAGGATGCCGTAGCCGTCCTCGTTGGCGACAAACGCCAGATGCGCGCCATCGCGCGACAGACTGAATTCGGAAATGTCCCATGGAATATTCGCGCTCAAGTGGGTGTACTTGTCGCTGGCAAAATCGTGGTAGATCAGATGACGAAACTCGCCGCTTTCGTCGGCGACGTAGTACGCGCCCTTGCCATCGGGCGCGAACAGGAACGTGTCGAACGCAGTTTTCTTGTCCGGATCGGAGATGCGCCGGATCTTGCCGCTGTCGAGATCGACGACGACCGGCTGGGTCTCGCTGATCGACACCACGCGCTGCGCGAGCAGCTTGCTGCCATCGGGCGAAAAATCGCTGGTCTGCCAGGTGCCCCCGCCGGTGAGTACCGGTTTGCTGATGCCGCTCGCCATGTCGCGTACCCAGACATCGGTGTCCGTGCCGTTGCGCGCGGTGCTGCTGTAGGCGAGCTTGCTGCCGTCGTGGGAAAACATCGGATCGCTGTTGCGCGATTTGCCGTCCGTCAACAACGTCACTTCGCGGGTGGCCAGATCGAACCAGTACAACTGGTAGAACTCGGCACCGCCGGTATCCTTGCCGAACACGAAACCGTTGCGCGCCGGATGCACGGCGACACTCGCAATCGGCTCGTCGTAAAACGTCAACTGGGTGCGTGCGCCACCCGCCGAGAGCACCTGATGGATCTGCGTTGTGTTGCCGAAGCGTGTCGCAATCAACATGCCCGAACCATCGGCAATCCAGCCGGCGAACG
>JBDTOS010000388.1:0-2785 GCA_039933095.1 Dokdonella sp. | reverse complement strand
CGCGGCGCGATCGATGTCGAAACCTTCGTGCGCGCTCCGGCCGCTGCGGTTGCTGTCAGCGGGTTGCTGCCAGGCGCGTTGCACGATCACTATCGCCAGCGCATCGATGCGCTGGCCGCGCTGATCGAGCAGCACTTTGCTGCTGCCGGAACTCTGCAACACTTGCGATTGCACGGCGATTGCCACGGCGGCAACGTGCTGTGGACCGACGCCGGGCCGCATTTCGTCGATCTCGATGACTCTCGATCGGGCATCGCCGTGCAGGATTTGTGGATGCTTGCGCCATCGGAGCGTGCGCTGGACGCCTTGCTCGAAGGCTACGCCGAGTTCCGCGACTTCAATTACCGCGAACGCGCCCTGATCGAGCCGCTGCGAATCATGCGGCAGATTCACTGGGCCGGCTGGGTTGCGCAGCGCTGGCATGATCCGGCGTTTCCACTCGCGTTTGGCTATGTTGGCGAAGCGCGCTGGTGGGAGCAGCATCTGACCGATCTGGCCGAGGCGCAGGCGCGGCTACAGGACTGACCGGAAGACTGACTAAAAGCGGGTGCGATCGTCCTGAATGACGCGCCGCAACAATCCGTTTCCACATCTTGTAATATGCCCTGCCCATGAATGCCACGGTCGATTCAGCCCCGTCTGCCATGTCCCGCGATCGCCGCCGACCGCTGCGTTATCTCATCCGCTCGCCGCTGGTCCTGCTGCATCTGTTGATTGCATTTCCGCTCGCCGTGCTGGTGCTCAATCCGCTCGCGGAACGTATCCGTGTCGGCAGCCTGACCCTGGACAAGGCGATGATTCGCTGGTGGTCTGCGGCGCTGATCCGGCGCTTCGGTTTTCGTATCCGCAGCTTCGGAACGCCATTGCAAGGCGGCGTTCTGTACGTTGCCAATCACGTGTCGTGGCTCGATATCGAGCTGATTCACAGCCAGCGCGCGGTGAGTTTTGTGGCCAAGAGCGAGATCGCGAACTGGCCGCTGGTCGGCTGGCTGGCAGCACGCGCTGGGACGATTTTTCATCGACGCGGCAATACCGATTCGCTGACTGTCGTCATGGCCCGCGTCGTCGAGCGTCTACGCGAGGGCGAACCGGTCGGCGTATTCCCCGAAGGTGGTAGCGGCCATGGCGACCGCGTCGGCGTGTTCCATGCGCGCATCTTCCAGACCGCGCTCGACGCCAATGTGCCGGTGCAGCCAGTCGCCTTGCTGTACGGCCGCGATGGACGTCAGGATCCGGCCATGCCGTTTGGACGCAAGGAAAGTTTCTTCGCCAACGTGATGCGTTTGCTCGGCGGGCCGGGCATGAATGCCGACGTGCATTTTCTCGAACCGGTCGCCTCGACGCCGGATGCGCGCCGCGGCATGGCGGTTGAAAGTCGCGCCAGCATTGTCGCGACGATTGGCTATGGCGATGACTGAAAACGAGATCGCCACTTCCGCCGATTCGGGGGTGGCAGGGGAGTCGTCAGTGCAATCGGCCGGAGCCGGAAGAACGATGCGTGCAGCAAACGACGCCGGCTCCGCGTCGAGCGCCGCACCAAAGCTGCCGCCAAAGGCTGCGGATTTCCAGCCACCGCGCCTGTTGCGTAACCCGCATCTGCAGTCGGTCCTCGCATCGAGCGGAATCCGTCGCCAACGCTACGCTCGTCAGCGTGCGACGCTCGAACGCAATGCGGTCGAGCACATCCTCGATTGCGGTAACGGTGTGCGCTTGCAGGGATTTCATTCGCGCCAGAATGCGCGACCGCTTGCCCACGGCCTGGTTGTCCTGCTGCATGGCTGGGAAGGCAGCGCACAGTCGACTTATCTCGCGCAGACCGCATCGCGCCTGCTGCGCGACGGGTTCGATGTGTTCCGGCTCAACTTTCGCGATCATGGCGCTACCCATCATCTCAATCGCGAGATTTTTCATTCGTGCCGGATCGACGAAGTGGTCGGTGCGGTTCGCGAAATCGGAAACAGATTTCCCGATCGCCAGCTGTCGATCGCCGGCTTTTCGCTCGGAGGAAACTTCGCCCTGCGGGTTGCGTTGCGTGCGCCGACGGCGGGCATTCCGCTGACCTATGCAGTTGCGGTCTGCCCGGTCATCAGCCCGCGCAGCGGGCTGTTCGGCATCGAGCAAAGCCCGTGGTTTTACGAGCAGTATTTTCTGCATAAATGGCGTGGTTCCTTGCGGCGCAAACAGAGGTCGTTTCCCGACGAAGAGCTATTTGCTGCATCGGACCTGAGCGGAAACCTGCGCGAACTGACGCGCTCACTGGTCCAGCGGCATTCCGATTTCGACACCCTGGAAAACTATCTCGACGGCTACTCGATCGCCGCCGATGCGCTGGCGAACCTGCGCATCCCCGCCGCGATCCTCGCGTCTGCGGACGATCCGGTTATTCCCGTGCACGATTTTCATACTTTGCAGTTACCGGCGCAGGTCGAACTCGATATCACCGCGCACGGCGGGCATTGCGGCTTTATCGCCAACTACGCATTGCATTCCTGGGCCGAGGACTACATCGCCGAACGCCTGTTGCGCGCCTCCGAATCTGCTGCGTAGTTCCAGCGACAACGCCGCGCAGCGGCAACGGCAATCCTGACCTATACTGCGGCCATCACGGTCGGGAAGGCGGCATGTGATCCTTGAATTCCCGCACAGCTTTGGTGCCGATCGCGTGGAGAGCGAAATCCCCGATCTGGCCGCCGCGCGCGCGGTGATCGGCAGCGGCGGCGCTGAACTCGATCGCGTGCTTGGCGAACGCTTCGCGACTGCAAGTCGACTGGCTGCGGCGGAACCG
>JBDTOS010000387.1:0-2787 GCA_039933095.1 Dokdonella sp. | reverse complement strand
CGACATTTTCTGCGCCAGATGACGCGCTCGGCGATGATCTCAAATTGCATCTGCCTGCCGGTGAACCGGGCAAGCGCTGGCGCAACCTGCTCAATGATTGCCAAATCCTGCTGCACAATCATCCCATCAACGCCATGCGCAATTCGCGCGGTGCAGCGGCAGTCAACAGCCTGTGGTTTTGGGGTGCGGGTGTTTTGCCGAGTGACGTTCGGAGCCACGTGACGAATGTCGTCAGCGACGATCCCACCGTTGCTGCCTTGGCAAACATGGCAGGTATCAAGGTGACTGCGAGCGAACCGTGCTGGCACTATGTCGCATCGGCGAGTCAGGCGATCGACTTGCGCACAACGCCGTCTTCTGGCCTTGAATCGCAATGGCTGCAACCGCTTGACGTTGCGCTGCGTCACGGTGAAATTGCTTTGATCGATATTGCGCTGCGTTCCGGCGAGCGTTTGCGAGTGAAGGCGCGACATCGCTGGCGCTTCTGGCGACGTACTCCGGACGCGCGTCAATGATCACGACCATACGCCGTCGCGATGCGGTCGAAACCAAGGGTTGGCCGGATTCGGTTCATCCAGTCTTGCGGCGCGTCTATGCAGGTCGCGGCGTTGCGGCACATGCCGACATCGACTATCGCCTCGTAACGCTTGCCGAGCCTGCGCGACTTGGCGGTATTACGCGGGCTTGCGAGATGCTCGCCGAAGCGATCCACAGCGATCAATGCATCGTTGTGGTCGGCGATTTTGATGCCGACGGTGCGACTGGAACCGCGGTGGCGGTGCGCGGCTTGCGCTTGCTCGGCGCGCGCAACGTTCACTATCGCGTGCCACATCGGCAAGTGCATGGCTACGGGCTTTCCGTGGCCCTGGTCGAAACATTGACCGATCCGCGCCCCGATCTGATCGTCACTGTCGACAACGGCATTGCCAGTCATGCTGGTATCGATGCAGCGAAAGCGCGCGGTATTGCCGTGCTGGTTACCGATCATCATCTGCCCGGCGCGTCGCTGCCCGCTGCCGATGCGATTGTCAATCCGAACTCACCCGGCGACACTTTTGCCAGCAAGGCGCTGGCGGGTGTCGGCGTGATGTTCTGCCTGCTGATTGCGTTGCGATCACATCTGCGTGAACTCAACTGGTTCGACAAACGATCCGTCGCGGAGCCGGACTTGCGGTGTCTGCTCGATCTGGTTGCGCTCGGCACCGTCGCCGATCTGGTTCCGCTCGATCGCAACAATCGTGTGCTGGTTGCGGCCGGGCTGCGTCGGATACGAAACGGCGATGCCTGCGCCGGAATCAACGCGTTGCTCGTTGTTGGCGGACGCGATCCGGCACGCATTGGCGCGAGCGATCTGGGATTCATCGTCGCACCGCGCATCAATGCGGCGGGGCGACTTGAAGACATGGCGGTCGGTATCGAGTGTCTGCTTGCCGATGATGCTTCACTTGCCCGAGCGCTGGCCGAGCAGCTGTCGGCGATCAACGCGGAGCGCCGCCATGTGCAGGCAGCGATGACTGAACAGGCCGACGCATTGGTCGCGCGCTGGATTGCCACGCAGGGGCAGGCGACATTGCCATTTGGTCTTTGCCTGTTCGATCCCGAATGGCATCCGGGCGTGGTCGGGTTGGTCGCATCGCGCCTGAAGGATCGTCTGCATCGGCCGGTGATTGCCTGCGCGCCGGCGGGCGAGGGCAGTGACGAGGTTCGTGCGTCGGCGCGCTCGATCGGCGGATTTCATGTGCGCGACGCGCTGGCAGAAGTCGATGCGCGCCATCCGGGTTTGATCGCGCGCTTTGGTGGTCACGCGATGGCGGCCGGAATGACATTGAGGCATGCGGATCTGCCGGCGTTCGCGACTGCATTCGATGCCGTGACGCGCGAACATCTGGATGAGGCTCAGTTGCATGCCGTACTGCTCAGCGATGGCGAACTCGATGGCGCGGATTTCACGTTCGAGCTTGCGCGAGCGCTGCGCGACGGCGGACCGTGGGGGCAGGGATTTGCCGAACCGTTGTTCGACAATGAATTTGACTTGGTGTCGTGGCGCATCGTCGGCGAGCGACATTGGCGCATGCAATTGCGGTTGGCGGGTGCTGCTGAGGTCATCGAAAGCATCTTGTTCAATGCGCCCGATGGCGAACAGCCGCCGACGCGCCTGCGTGCCTTGTATCAGCTCGATATCGACGAATGGAACGGACGTGAACGGGTACGCTTGCTGATCCGACATATCGAATCTGCTTAAACCGCCAATTGCCGGGCATTCTCAAACTATCCAAACTGACGATTCAGGGGACAACATGCCGATCAAGCCACTCGCCCGCGATGGGATCAAGATTCTGCTCGTTCTCGCGGCAATCAGATTGGCGGTATATCTGTTGTTCGATGGACGCTACGGGTTTCACCGTGACGAGTTGCAGGTTCTCGAAGATGCGCGTCATCTGGCCTGGGGCTACGTAGCCTATCCGCCGTTAACGCCGTTCCTCGGCCGCGTCGAACTGCTGATGTTCGGCACATCGCTGACCGGTTTTCGTTTCTTCTCGGCTCTCGCGCAATGTATTGCGATGGTTTTGGCTGGGCTCATTGCTAGGGAACTCGGCGGGCGCCGTAGCGCGCAAATCATCGCCGCGATCGCCACGGCATTCATGCCATTTTCGATGCTGGCCGGCGCGCAGTTCGAATATGTGACCTTCGACTTTCTCTGGTGGGTGTTGCTTGCATGGCTGATGCTGCGTCTGATCAATAGCGAGAATCCGCGTTGGTGGCTTGCGATTGGTGCGGTCATCGGCC
>JBDTOS010000386.1:0-2789 GCA_039933095.1 Dokdonella sp. | reverse complement strand
CATTGCGATATCGCGATAACCAAGTTCGACCAGATGCCGCACCACGGCGACCGCACCGCCGTAGTTGTCGGTCGTCAGCGAGGCGTGCTTGCTGTCGGCGACCGGTGTATTCATCAGCACGGTCGGCAACGCCGCCGGCAGGTTGCTGTCGAGAAAGCTGGCGTCGACGTGAGGCGACATCATCAACAGGCCATCGACACGTCCCTGCATTGCGCGCAGCGCGGCGGCCGCTTCGGCCGCATCGCCGTGCGAACTCGATACCAGCAGATGCAGCCCGCGACTGCGCGCGGCGCGGTCCATGCCGCGGATCAATTCGGAAAAGAATTCGCCATGCAAATCGGGCAGCAGCGCGCCGATTGTCTGTGTGCGGCGAGTAATGAGACTGCGCGCAGCACCGTGCGGCATGTAACGCAGACGCGCGGCGACTGCGTGAATGGTTTTGCGCGTTTCCGCCGTGACGTTTTCATGACCATTGAGCGCGCGCGACACCGACGCTACCGACACGCCAGCCTCCCTCGCGACATCTTTGATGGTCACGGACATAACGAACTCGTAACGAGCAACCACCTGAATTGGGCGATGTAATCGTTTACATGATGGGTTTTCGTAAAACTATTGTCATGCTGCTGTGCAGCAGACGGAGATCAGAGATTGGAGATTGGGGGGCAGACGACGATACTTCGACGAATTTCTCTTTTTCTGTCCTCTGAACCCTGATCCCTGACCTCTGCTCAACGCGGCAGCGTTGATACGCCGGTGACCTGACCGTCGACGAGGTGAACCATGCGCATGAACGAGTTGCCGCCGAAGTCGTAGATCCAGTCTTCGCGGCGTTGTGCGCTGATGTGGCCGAATCCCGGAGCGATGCGGCGACCGATCGTATCGGTGGTTCCGCGCCGCGTTGCCGGTTGCCCGCAGCGCGCGATCAGCTCACCGACGCTCAAGCCGGTGTAGTTGAGATTGGCATCGCAGTTGTCGCCGATCGTGTTGACGCCGTAACCCAGGGTTTCCTCATCGGCGAGCACGCCGTTGCGGAAGCGCAGCCGCCGCATCAGCTGGCTTGGCCCGAAGTTGTAGTACCAGACTTGTACCTGCACTTCGATCTGTTGCTGAAAGTTGCGATTGCCGATTACGTCGTAGCCGATGAACTCATCGATCCACAGCGGATCACCGCAGCGCGAGCGCACCTTGAAATCCTGATCGCCGCTGCTGATCACGCGTGACCCGCAGCGCAGCGCAAACGCCGCCGGGCTGGCGAAGCAGAACAACAGGGCGATGACGGCTACAAATTTCATCAGTTCTCATCAATCCCGGCGCGCCCGCGCAGAATCTCGGCGAGCACATCCGGCGCGTAATCGAACGAATCGTAGTACAACCGATCCTCCTGCAAACCGGCCTGCACGAAACTGCGTCGGCCCGCATCGATCAATGCCGGCGGGCCGCTCATGTATACATCGAAGTCCGATAAATCGGTGTGATCCTCAAGCACGGCCTCGTGGACAAAACCGGTACGGAAGTCACCGGCAAGTTCCGGGTCCGACATCACCGGAACGTAGCGGAAGTTGCTGGCGTCGCGTTGCCAGATGCGCACGAGATCCTGCAGATACAACTCGTCGGGCGCGCGCACACCCCAGTAGAGCGTCATCGACCGGCGCGAACCGAGATGGAGAAAATGCTCGATCAGCGCCTTGATCGGCGCGAAACCGGTGCCGCCAGCGATCAGCAGCAGCGGCCGTTCGCTGTCTTCGCGCGGAACAAAGGTACCCAGCGGCCCTTCGATCTGCAGCGATGCCCCGACTTGCAGCTCGTCGAACACCCACGAGGTGAATCCACCACCGGCGACATGGCGGATATGCAGCTCGATCGCGTCGCCGGTGTGTGGCGCGTTGGCGATCGAAAACGCACGGCGCTTGCCGCCGGCAAGCAGCACATCAACGTATTGACCTGGCAGCCGGCGCAGCCGATCGTCCGTCGCGGGTTGCAGGTTCAGTAGCATTGAATCCGCTGCGAGGGAGCGCTTTTCGGCAACGCGCACGCTCATCTGCCGATGCGGCATATCGGCGAGCGAACTTACTTCGCGCGCGGCAATCGTCAGATCGCTGCGCGGGATGCCCTGGCACAGGAGAATCTGCCCGCGCGCCTGTTCGGCAGCATTCAATGCAGTCGGCGGGTTGCGCGGGTAGTCGCAATTGCCGGAGATCAGCGTCGCCTTGCAACTGCCGCAGACACCAGCCAGGCACGAATACGGCAAAGCCAGCCCGCAACGCCGCGCTGCTTCGAGCACGGTTTCGCCATCCTCGACTAGGAAGCGTTTGCCGGTCGATTGCAGGGTGACGGTATACGGCATGTTTGCTTCTAGATCGTTCCAGATGGGAGTTGTGATGAAGGCGTCTGTACCGGCTTACGGACGAACATGCCTCGATTGTACGGGGCGATTGCAGCGCAGAGCATCCCTTGTATAGTCGCAACCCTGTTCGTTTCGCAGCACAGCAGAAGCCACCATGCCCATCTGGAAAAACACGGTTGACGTCGCCCGCATCAACACTTTCGGTGCGAATACCCTGCTCGATAGCCTTGGCATTAAGTTCACCGAGATTGGCGATGATTTCGTGCGCGGTACCTTGCCGGTCGATGCACGCACGCGCCAACCGTACGGGCTGTTGCACGGCGGGGCTTCGGTCGCACTCGCGGAAACCCTGGGCAGTTTTGCCGGCGGTTTGTGCGTCGATGCGCAGCGCGAGATCGTGGTCGGAATCGAAATCAATGCCAACCATGTTCGCGGCGTACGC
>JBDTOS010000385.1:0-2799 GCA_039933095.1 Dokdonella sp. | reverse complement strand
CGATCGCAGCCTGGATATTGTTCTGCGTGCAGGCGGCATCGGTGGCCGTATTTCCGACATACAACTCCGGTGGCGGCTGGATCTGACTGCACGCCGCACCGGCTTCGCCCGCAAATAGCAAGGCGAGCAAGCTCAACAGCAGCGGTACGATTGAACCGGCGAATGCCACGCCGAAGCGTTCGGCGAAACCACGATGCACAGGAGAAAAATGGACGAATGACATGGGGTGCTCCCCGAACGCAAGCCCGCAAGTGGGCACATTCGAGAAACGCCATTTGCTGACGCATCACGTCATCGGTCGAATCGGGGCAACGCCTGAGTGAGAATTCTCGTTGCGGATTCCGCCCCTGGACGTCGATCGCTCACCGCGAACATCATCGGCAATAGCCCCGGCAAATGCGCTGCCGCGAACGTCAGCGCATTGCCGATCACGCAATGCCATGGATTCTCTCGACCGTGCGGTCTCACTGCACCAGCTGTATCGCATCGCCCATGCGACTGGAGAAAATCCGGTCGGTGATCGGCTGCATCTCGTAGGCGCCAAGGTCTTTCGGTCCGAACCGATTGACCAGAAACACCACATCCGCAACGCGCGCGCGTCCGTCTATATCGGTCGGGAGTTCGTTGCCTGTCGTCGGAGCGAAATCGACGGCGGGCGATTCGGTCGAGGTGACGCCGTCGGTTTGCACGCGCAGGCGATAGTCGCTATGCGTGACATCGAAAAACAGGGGATTGGCCTGGACGATATTGGGCGAACTCGGCAACCCTCCGGTATTCAATGCCACAATGTTTTGCACCATCAGGCTCCCGCCGGTATGACTCAGTGCCGCGGTACCGGCCTCGCCGAGAATGCTGTTGGTGAGCATCAAATCCGAATTTGCGCTGATGACCTGTGCGGCACCGACCGCGTCGTTTGCGAGCGTGCATTGATCGATATCGACCGTTGCATCGTCACCGGCAATGAGTTCGGCAGTCATCTGGTTTTCCGCCAACAGGCAGTCCGCGAGAGTCAGAATGCCGCTTGAACCGACCTCGCGCACGGCGTGCGCGCCGACGTTTCCGCGCATATGCACTCCCGTCGCATAAAGGTCGGAGTCCTGCAACAATATCGTCGACCCCGCGGTCGGTTGCCCATTGCTATCCTCGGTCGTATTGCGGTCGATCGTGTCGCAAGTCAGTCCGGAGCAATTGCCGTGGGTCAGAGTCACGATTGCCCCGATGGGGAAGAACACATAAGTATGGCTGTCGCCGTAGATCGCGCTGCCTTCGACCGCCGCGTTATGGTCGATGCGGAAGCTGTGCGCGAACAGCTGGGCATAGTCGGTTACACCGCCAGGACTGGAATCCGGCTTGAGATAGATGCCACCGCCCGTGTGACTGGCGAAATTGTCTTCGATGCGCACGGGGAAATTGGGGTCGCTCGCGCCGATATCCGCCTGCGCAGAATTCGGATCGACGGCTAACACGGCGATACCACCGCCGTAGTTGGCATCATTTTTCCAGATCACCGGCAGACCGGCAGAACCCGGGGAATCGATGATGGCGGTCGTCCCGACCAGCTCGATGCCACCGCCATAACCGGTATTCGTTCCCCCGCATGCTTGAAGCGGACAAGCATGGTTGTTGTAGATAAGATTTCCGCTTGCGCGAACCGACAGAGTTCCTGATCCATCGATGCGCAAGCCGCCCCCGGATACCTGCGCGGTGTTGTTGAGAACCTGGCCGTCTGTACCCAGCACCAGCGAGGCGACTCCGCCTAGGCCTTTGAAATTGATGCCGCCGCCATAGCCTGCCGTATTCGCGTTCACCTGGACATTGGTCAGCGTCAACGTGCCGGTGCCGGCATAGGAGATGCCGCCACCATCGCCGCTGGAGGTGTTGCCGGTGATATTGAGATTGAGCAGCGTGACGGTGCTCGTGCCACTGATGTTGATCACCGCACTGCTGGCGTTGGTGTTGCCGGTCAAGGTCACGCGCGGGTCCGCTTCCGGCGAATTGCCGATTCCCCCGCTGCATGCAGCCCCTTGCAGGGTGAGCGACTTGTTGGCGATCGTCAGATGCTGGGCGCTGTAGGTCAGCCCGCTATCGATGGTTATCGTGTCGCTCACCGTCGTGCTGGCGGCGTTGATCGCGGCCTGGATTGTGGTGTACGCGCACGACGAGCCCGGACCATTGATCGGCCCGACATGAATCGTCCTCGGAATGTCGATCGCAGTGGCGGATTGCGCCGCGAACAGCGCCATGCCGATCAGGCCAGTCAGGCCAATCGGTCCAATCAGGCTGGACCGAGAAGTTGCGACAGGAGACAGGCAGCGCGTGTCGATGACGCGTTGCGTTAGTGTAGTGGACATGGGACACCCCTCGAACACAGGCCCACAGTTGGGCATGTTCGAGGAACGCCGTTCGGATATGAATCACGTCATCGCGACACAGGTTGGATGCGAACATTGGTCAGGGCAGCAAGTTGCCGCAGGATTTGGCCTCGCCGGTCGCCTTGAGTGCGGCCACAAGCAGGGGATGGGCGTCCAGATGGTTCTGACGCAGTGTCAACAACGCTGCTCTTGCGCCGGTACGGGCGTTGTCGCAATCACCGGCAGTGGCTTGTGCAGCGGCCAGCCACAGACGCGCTTCGACCAGGCGTGGCTGCGCGGAATCGACTTCGTTCTCCGCGTGAGCAATTGCTGTGCGCAGGCGTTCGATCGCAGCGGCCGTAAGCGCGTGTGCAAGATCGACCCTCGCCAATGCGATCTGCGCCGGCAGCAGCATCGGGTTCCATTGGTACGTCACCGCCGCAAGTTC
>JBDTOS010000384.1:0-2804 GCA_039933095.1 Dokdonella sp. | reverse complement strand
AGCGCGTCATTCGTAATGATGAGGTCGTAGGTTCGATTCCTATTTCCGGCACCACCCTTCTCCTCTCGACGCGAGTCCATTCACTGCGGGTCGGGGATGTCAAGGTCGACAGCCAGCGCATCCGGGTTGATGCGGTCATCACCAGCACAGTCCATTCGGCATGAGCGTAGACAAGCGCTACGACCGCGCTTATTTCGATCGCTGGTACCGGCGTTCATCGCTCAAGGTCGGTTCGCGCGCGGCGTTGGCGCGCAAGGTCGGCATGACGGTTGCGCTTGCCGAATATTATCTCGGACGGCCACTACGCTCGGTGCTCGATGTCGGCTGCGGCGAGGGCGCATGGTTTCCGGTTCTGAAATCCTTGCGGCCGCGCGTGAGCTATCTCGGTCTCGATTCCAGCGACTATGCAGTCGCGCGCTATGGGCGCAGCCGCAATATCCGGCACGCAGGCTTCGGTCAACTCGGCGAATTGCGTCTCGATATCACGTTCGACCTGATCGTCTGCAGCGACGTATTGCACTACGTACCGACACGCGAACTGCGGCGCGGTATCGCTGGTTTTGCCGAGATCTGCGATGGCGTCGCTTTCATCGAAACCTTTACGGCGCACGATGCGCTGAACGGCGATAAGCGCGGTTTCATCGCGCGCGCGCCGGCCTGGTATCGCAAGGAATTCCGATCCGCAGGACTGGTTGCCTGCGGCACCCATTGCTACCTCAGCCCGCGTCTGCAGGCGAGCGTTGCCGCACTGGAAGTTCTCGCGCTCGGTTGATCTGCTTGGTTGACCCGTACGGATGGCATCAATAGACTGCGCGCTCTCGATCGGGCGGTTAGCTCAGCGGTAGAGCACTGCCTTCACACGGCAGGGGTCACTGGTTCGATCCCAGTACCGCCCACCATTGTCAAAGACGGATCGATCGATTAACGCTCACGACTCCATTCGCGCCATTCAATGGCAAGGCGATCATCTGCGCCTGCTCGATCAGCGGCGTTTGCCGGCGAGCGAAACCTATCTGGATTGCCGCAGTGCGGGCGATGTCGAAACGGCGATTCGGGATCTTGCCGTGCGTGGTGCACCGGCAATCGGCATTGCCGCGGCCTGGGGTGTTGTCCTTGCGGCTCAACAGGATGCGACTAACCTGGCGACTGCGATGCAGCGGCTACGGGCGGCGCGTCCGACCGCTGTCAACCTGATGTGGGCACTTGATCGCATGGCGCGTGCGGTCGCTGCAGGAGCCGACGCCGCAGAACTCGCGCGCGAAGCGCAGCGCATCCAGGACGAAGATCTTGCCGCGAACCGGACCATGGGCGAACTTGGTGCCAATCTGCTCGGCCACGATGTCGGCGTATTGACTCATTGCAATACCGGTTCGCTGGCGACTGCCGGTTATGGCACGGCACTCGGTGTGATTCGCGCTGGCGTTTCTGCCGATCGCATCACGCGCGTGTTCGCGGGTGAGACGCGGCCGTGGCAACAAGGCGCGCGCTTGACCATGTGGGAGCTGGTGCGCGATCAGATTCCGGCGCAATTGATCGCGGATTCGGCCGCTGCGCATCTGATGCAGTCTGGCGCGATTCAGTGGGTCATCGTTGGGGCCGATCGGATCGCTGCCAATGGCGACACCGCGAACAAGATCGGTACCTACCAGCTTGCGATTGTAGCGCGCCATCACGGCGTCAAATTCATGGTTGTCGCACCGTCGACGACGGTCGACATGGATACGCCGACCGGCGCCGATATCGAGATCGAACTGCGTTCACCGGATGAATTGATGTCGCATGCCGGACAACGCACCGTGATCGACGGTGCCGGCGCGTGGAATCCGGTGTTCGATGTGACGCCGGCCGAACTGATCGATGTGATCGTCACCGAACGAGGAGCGATCGAGCGGCCGAATTGCGAACGCATGCGTGCATTGTTCGCGAGCGAGCCCGGGCAATCCGCGTGATCGCGGCAAGTTCGCCGGCAATGCCCGTCCCGGCATGCCCGCACGTGTCCTCATTACTTTCAATCCCGTAAGCTCCCGTCCAGAGAACTGAAGCGGAACATCGACGATGGCACTACGCAGGGAACTTGCGCTGTTTTTCATCAGCGGCGTGCTCGGCTTCATTGTCGATGCCGGCATCGTGCAATCGCTGGTCAGTTTCGCCGACGCCAATCCCTATGGCGCACGCGTTTTTTCGTTTCTCGCCGCCGCAACGGCGACCTGGTTGTTCAATCGCAATTTCACTTTTGCCGGTCGGCGACGTTACGGCAGCCGGCGCAGTGAATTGATTCGCTATCTGATCGCGATGGCAGGCGGTTTTGCGTTGAACTACGGGACGTATGCGAGTCTCGTGTGGACATCCCAATTTGTCCGCGCGTGGCCAGCATTCGGCGTTGCGGCCGGTTCGCTGGCCGGTGCAATCGTCAATTTCGTCAGTTCGAAATACTGGATTTTCCGCCCGCATCCGCCCGGCGAGGAGTGAGTTCCCCTCGGTGATTTTCCGGATTCGCTGACAGGCAATCGAACGCGACCGTCCGATTGGCCTAAGTATCACAGAAATCAGGACTTTTCCGAGCAAGCAAGTGCCCGAATATGGTAAGATTCCACACTTGCATAGCCGCTCCCGCGCGTCTTGAAGAATGCGCCTGAATCGGGCGGTTTCCGCGTCAACTTCCAGGAAGACTCCAGATGGCTGAACTGGCCAAAGAAATCATTCGCGTCAATATCGAGGACGAGGTCCGCCAGAGCTATCTCGACTATGCGATGAGCGTGATCGTCGGACGCGCCTTGCCCGACGTGCGCGATGGTTTGAAGCCG
>JBDTOS010000383.1:0-2821 GCA_039933095.1 Dokdonella sp. | reverse complement strand
TCTCACCGAAGGTTTCGCAATTTGTCACCTTGATACGCGAGCCGGTGGGAGCCGTTCGCTCGCATACGACGCGCTCGGCGTCATCGCTCAGCAGCATGCCGTTGACCTTTTCCTGAGCGTTGTACATCTCGATCTTGTCGCGCTCGGGAATGGCCTCGACCGAACCGTACTTATGCAGCGTCCCGAGCATCTGATCAAACAGCTTGTCCACGCGCCACTTCTTGTCCTTGCTGATGAACTCGTAGCGGCCGCCGGGTTTCATGTTTTCATGGATATCGTCGATCGTTGCAGCCAGCTTTTCAGCTGTGTCGGCAGTGACAGCTTTCTTGATTGCCTCGGCTTGCGCGCTCGCACAAGCGACAATGAGTACCCACGGCAGAATGGATTGCAGGGTCATTTCAAAATCCTGGTCAGCTTGATAACGAAACCGATGCTAGAACCGCACGTTCGTATTGTCAACGAATAAATTCGTACGTCGAGCACCGTAATGAAAAAGGTCGATCGATCTCACGTGCTCCGACGCAGCTTGGTCGCCACCAGACGTTCTGCATGCCGGACAATTGCTGTCGCGATATCGACCTCGGTCGCTGCCTCGATCCCTTCCAATCCAGGTGACGCATTGACCTCGAGTACTAGCGGGCCGCGCCGCGAACGCAGCAGATCGACCCCTGCGACTGCCAAATCCATCACTTTTGCAGCACGCAGTGCGGTCGCGGTTTCCTCGGCGCTCAGTTCAACCCGTTCTGCACTGCCGCCGCGATGCAGGTTGGCGCGGAACTCGCCCTCCGGTGCTTGCCTGCGCATTGCCGCAACCACGCGGCGGCCGACCACGAAACAACGCAGGTCGGCACCTTCGGCTTCGCCGATAAACTCCTGCACAAGAAAATTCGCATAAAGGCTGCGGAACGCGTCAACCGTACCCAGCGCCGACGAACGTTTCTCCGCGAGCAGCACTCCCTGCCCCTGCGCACCTTGATTGAGCTTGATCACATACGGTGGATCACCGAGCATCGCGAGCAGATCGCTGGTGTCATCGGGATTGTCGCCAAACACGGTGATCGGCAAGCCAATGCCCTGTCCGGCCAACAATTGCAGCGCTCTCAATTTATCGCGCGCACGCAGGATGGCATCGGAGCCGTTGATGGCTTGCACGCCCATCACCTCGAACTGGCGTACAACGGCGGTCCCGTAAAAGGTTACCGATGCGCCGATGCGTGGGATAACTGCATCGTAGTCCTTCAGCACGCGCCCCTTGTAATGCATCTCGAATGCGCCGGCAGCGATACGTAGATAGCACCGCAGCGGGTCGAGCACCCGCACCTGGTGGCCACGCGCACGCGCCGCTTCAACCAGACGCGCGGTTGAATACAAGGATGCGTTGCGGGAAAGAATTGCGATCTTCATGGCGACAACCAGCTCGCGCAGTGCATAGAGAAAATCGAAAGCCACCTGGGAGGCTTCAGTGAGGGTACTGGCGATGGAGCGGGTGAAGGGAATCGAACCCTCGTCAGTAGCTTGGGAAGCTACAGCTCTACCATTGAGCTACACCCGCGCGAGCAACGCAGGGTAGCTGCGTAACGCATCGCAAGACAAGCGTCGGCGGAAACGACCGCGCGGGCTGAATCGCCGCTAAGCGACTACGATTGGCCGCCGTTTGCAGCGGCGATCATTCAGCCGATTTCGTGTCAAATGCCAGCGTCCCCGGACCACGGACGCAAATTGCCGGAAGCCAGCAGGCGGCCCGGTATTCTTTGTGGTCGACGATTCACCGATCCATTGCGGAGAGCTTTAAATGAACAATCAGCGGCGTAGCACTTCCCTCGCGACCGTCAGGACGGCTTGGCAAGTTGCGTTCGGTTGCGGTTTATTGGCGCTCATGGTTGCGGCGACACCGGCATTGGCGGATCCGCCGGGACGAGTCGCTCGTTTGAGCTATCTGAACGGTGATGTCGGCTTTCAGCCGGCTGGTGACGATCAGTGGTCGCCCGCATCGCTGAATCGTCCGCTTGCGACCGGTGATCATCTGTATACCGATCGCGATTCGCGGGCCGAACTCGAAATCGGTGCCGCGACGGTGCGTCTTGATGATCAAAGCAATCTAAGCATCCTCAATCTCGACGACAGCGTCGCTCAGCTCGAATTGACCGAGGGTACATTGAACCTCCGCGTGCGACGCCTCGACGAGGGGCAATCGTACGAGGTCGACACGCCGACACTGGCCTTTGTCGTCGATCAGCCTGGTTCCTACCGTATCGACATTGCACCCAATGGCGATTCCACCATGACCACGGTGTTCGACGGCGCCGCGGATGTGTATGGCGAAAACAATGCGAGCTATCGCGTCGAGGCAGGGAATTCATATCGATTCAACGACGCGACGCTGAGCGACTACGAAGTGTTGGACCTTCCGCGCGCGGACGATTTCGACCGCTGGTGTTCCGAGCGCGACGCACGCAACGACAGGTCGCAATCGCACCAATACGTCTCCGACGATGTGATCGGCTCCAGTGATCTGGACGACTACGGCAGCTGGAACACGGAATCGAGTTACGGTTCGGTCTGGTATCCGACCACCGTATCGGCTGGCTGGGCGCCGTACAGCAGCGGCCACTGGGCCTGGATCGATCCGTGGGGCTGGACCTGGGTCGACTCCTACGCGTGGGGTTTCGCGCCGTTTCACTATGGCCGCTGGGCCTACATCGATTCGCGCTGGGGTTGGATTCCCGGGCCACGTCAGCATCGCGCGGTTTATTGCCCGGCGCTGGTTGCCTTCGTCGGGGGCAACAACTGGAACATCGGCATTTTGTCGGGCCGGCCGATC
>JBDTOS010000382.1:0-2834 GCA_039933095.1 Dokdonella sp. | reverse complement strand
AAAGGCCGCTGCTAAACCCAAGGGCGGACAGGGTTGCTGTGTAGGTATTGCCATTGGTATAGAAACGCTCCTCGGCGGCGGCAACCCGCATCAACATTTCACGCGCATCGGCGCGGCGGGTGCGGAACCCATATTTTGAGTAGCTCGGAATTGCGATCGAAGCGAGAATCGCGACGATCGCGACAACGACCATCAACTCGATCAGGGTAAAACCTTTCGTGTTTTTCAGCAGCATTGCAACGATTCCCAGGTGAGCGGTGCGTCGGCGTGCATGTTCACGCCCGCCGCGACCGCAGGTTACAGCCGATCTAGCAACTCACGCCACGCGCTGCGATTCCACAACGGCAGCGCGATATTCAAATCCGAAATTCCCGGCAACGTACCCACACCGCCACCCGGTGTCGTCAACAAGGGAATCGAGCCGACCGCCGGAATCGACGCGGAATTGAGCACCTTGCCAATTGCCGTGTTGCCGGCTGGCACGCCCGTCGTATCCGAAACGGGCGGGTTGCCGGATGGTGCCCCGCCGGTACCACCATCGACCACCATGATCGCGCCGCGCCGGAGCGGACTGCAAGGATCATCACCGGTCGGGATCAAGGTAGTCAGGATCGCGCGATTGCTGGTGTAGAGCGGTGTCGCCTTGACGACATTGCGCTCGCCCGGTTCCTGCGAAAGATTGAGCGGGAAGGTCCAGCCCCGCTTGCTCGCGTCAATGCTGATACTGCTGGCGGCTGCTATCGAGCGCACACCGCTGGCACTCTCCGCCAATGCGAGCGTGACCAGTTGATTGACCGTGATCGGATAGTTACTCGATGCCGTGCCGTAATCGCGTATACCGTAGAACGACTGGATCGGAATGCTGCTGACCCGATCGACGTCACCGAGGAACTTGCCGGTGCCAAAAATGTAGATCGGCCCGCGCGTCAGTGGATCGGTCAGCGGTACCGGTGTCACCGAGATAGGCTGATTGCCGACTGCGGCCGTACCGCCACTACCGTAGTTCGAGAACATGCGGTCAACCTTCCAGCTCGCCGAGCTGGCATTGGATAGATCGAATCGCCACAAATTGCCGGCCAGATCGCCAGCAACGGCGGTGTCGTCAATCTGATCCGCAGCAAAATCGTAGACGATCGGCTGCGACAGCGCGTATGTCGTCACGCTCGACTGCGGCGCAGACGTAGTCAGGATTTCCTTGATCAAGGCTCCAGTCTGCAGATCGATGACAAACAATGAAGTCTGGTTCGCCGATGCGCTGCCGGGAGTCGTCGTCACTGCCGACAGGTCGCAGTCGGACGGTATGCAGCCGGTTATGTATTGCGGGAAATATCCGCTCGCCAGCAGCACGACCCACTTGCCGTTGTTCAAGCGCGCTACGTTGACGGAGTTGAAGGTATAGCCAAGATTCGCACCGCCGCTCGATGAATTGGTGAATTCCCATAGCGGAATCGCCGTTGCCCCGGCTTCGGTGATGCCGGTTGGATTGGTGACATCGAGCGCGTAGATGCCGCGTGCACCGAATCTCATCGAGCCGACCAGGATCGTGCGCCAACTGCCATTGATGAACACATCCTGCACCAATGGCCGGTCGTCGACAGCCGAGACCAGCCCGTAATCCGTCCCGGTCAACTTGGACAGCTTGTCATTGAAGAACAGCATGTTCGGCACGTAGGCCCAGCGCTCGACTCCGGTCGTCGCATCGAACGCATGCAACATGCCGTCGTTCGCAGCGGTGTACACCATCGGCGTCCGATTGCGATTGTTGTACTGGTACTGGGCGTAGGTACTGCCGCTTGCTGCCGCTACCGCCTCCGGGGAGCCGCTAGGATAGTTGTCGGTAAAGCCGCCAACCGGAGAAGAAACATACAGCGGTTGCGCATTGATCACTGCGCCCATGACCGAACTGCGCTTGCGCAACACAGGTGTGCTGCCGCCGACTTCGTTGGTACGCACGCCACGCAAATAGTCCACACGCGTGCTGCCGTAGCTGTCGGTAACCCACGACGATGAGACAACCGATGAATTCGGCTTGCGATTCATCTTTGCTTTCTGGGTGGCGCTCAGGCTGGCCCAGCGAAATGGTTTGCCTGAACTGACGGTACCGTCGGATGTGAAGATCACACGCGTATCGGGATTCCGCACCGGCAGGCTTGCAGCGCCTGTGCTGGCGCAGGTGCCGCCCGTCAACAGGCAACTGGCGTCCCACATCGTCGAGCCGACGGTGGCATCCGCGTTGAGTTGCACCTTGGTCAGATAACCGGACCAATCAGTGGAATCGTAACCACCCCGGTAACCCTGAGTACCGATAGTCAGCACCGGCAGGCTCACCGCGATCGCTGTCGACGTGGAGCGACGCGCGATGATCTGGTTGAGGATATCGGTCAAGAACGCGACCAGACTCTTCGGATCGTTGGCGTTGAAGAACGATCCGCGTCCGTTGATCGCCGCATGCCAGGTATCGTCGAGATTGCGCGCGCAGCCTTCATTGCGCGGGACTCCCACCGGGCATGCAGTCGTGGTCGAGCTGCTGGTACCGTCCGGTTGTGGCCAGCCGATCGATCCGCTTGAATTGGTCTGGCCTTTGCGCAGACGGCATGCGTCCGATGTCGGGTCGATGCAATCGGTGTCGTCGGAAAATTGCAGACTGCCTGCAGCGCCGAGCGACACCATGAACTGGACTACGTGCTGCCAGGTTGCCGGGTCGTTGACTGGATTGAAATAGACTTCCTTGTTGCTCGCCGGATCGGCGCCGACTCCCAGCGGCGTCGAGCCGGTGACTCCCGTCGTTGTATCGGGGAAAAACGGCGTGACGTTGTCGGTCAACGTGCTGCGCA
>JBDTOS010000381.1:0-2835 GCA_039933095.1 Dokdonella sp. | reverse complement strand
AGGAAATTTTCGAGCGCGCGCCGCGACAATCGCCACGTTTGGTGACGAAGTTGTAAATGCCTCCGACGCCGTTTTCATCGCCGGGATACCAGTTCTGCACAGTCGAGTACTTGATCTTCGCATCGTCGAGCACGATGAGTTCGACGACTGCCGCATGCAACTGGTTCTCGTCGCGCATCGGCGCGGTGCAGCCTTCAAGATACGAAACTGATGCGCCCTCCTCGGCAATGATCAACGTGCGCTCGAACTGGCCGGTGTGGCCCGCGTTGATGCGGAAGTAGGTGCTCAGTTCCATCGGACAGCGCACGCCCTTCGGAATGAACACGAAGCTGCCGTCGCTGAATACTGCCGAGTTGAGGGTCGCGAAATAATTGTCGCTGACCGGAACGACCGAACCGATGTAATTACGCACCAGCTCGGGATACTCGCGGATCGCCTCGGACATCGAACAGAAGATCACGCCCGCTTCGGCAAGCTCCTTGCGAAACGTCGTGCCGACCGAGACCGAGTCGAACACCGCATCGACGGCGACGCCGGCCAGGCGCGCGCGTTCGTGCAGCGGTACGCCTAGTTTCTCGTAGGTCTCGAGCAGTTTCGGATCGACTTCGGCCAGCGACTTGGGACCTTGTTTCGGTGCCGCGAAATAGCTGATCGCCTGGAAATCGATTGGCTTGAGCCGCACTTTCGCCCAACTCGGCGGCGTCATCGTCAGCCATTGTCGATACGCCTTGAGCCGCCAGTCGGTCATCCATTCCGGCTCGCCCTTGCGCAGTGAAATCGCACGCACCACGCCTTCGTCAAGACCCGGTGGCAGGCTATCGGTTTCGATATCGGTGATGAACCCGGCGTCGTAGCGACGGTTCAACGCATCGGTCACGCGCGCGTTGGCCGCCGGGGCGGATGCGCCGCGTGGGTTCAAGCGATCAATGATGTCTGCGGGTGCCGTAGCCATGGGGTCGTTGGGTTTTCTGGATTGCAGAATGGCGCGAGGAATCAGATGGCCGCCACGCGTAGTGGAATCGTAGTGCCGCGGCGCACTGGCGGCTTGACCATATCGGCCAGAGTGACGCTGTCGAGTGCCTGCGAAATCGCTTGACTGATACGCTGCCAGTTAACGCGCACGCCGCAATGCAGTTCGTGGCCGCACAAGCCGCTGTGCGCACTGCACTCGGTCATGCCGATCGGACCTTCCATGGCAGTGACGATCTGCGCCACGGTGATTTTTTCCGGCGCATGCGCGAGGCGATAACCGCCGTTGATGCCGCGAAACGAATCAACCAGACCGGCCTGCGCGAGCTGCTTGAGCAACTTCGATACGGTCGGCACTTCCAGGCGCGCGCGCTCGGCCAAGGCTTGCGCGCTGACTACGTCGTCAGCGGTAGCGGCAAGGCAGGTCATGACCACCGTTGCGTAATCGGTCAGTTTGCTGACACGCAGCATCGAAGCGAGTCCGTCAATAAGGTACCGAAATGGTACTGTTTTGAGCGTGCACGGTCAAATTGGCGCTCGGCTAGACTTGCGTGCCAGTCTCCTTCCGTTCCCTGTCCCAGGACGCCCGTGCCGAAATCGCTGCAATCCGAACGCAGGGACGCGCTGCGCCGCTTCGTCGCCAACGCGCTGGGCCGCGATGACTTCGAACTCCAACCGGCTTCAGCGGATGCCGGATTTCGCAGCTACTTGCGCGCCGTCGCAAGTGCTGATCATGGCCACGCACAGACCTGGATCGTGATGGACGCACCGCCCGAGCTTGTCGAATGCGCGCCATTCGTGGGCATCGCAGAACTGCTGCGTGCGGGCGGCGTCAACGTCCCCGCTATCATCGCGCAAGACCTTGAACGTGGTTTTCTGTTGCTGAGCGATCTCGGTCGCTCCACGTTTCTGGAAGCGATCAATTCGGGTGACAGCCCCGATCCGCTGATGGATGCTGCAATCGATGCCTTGGTTACCTTGCAACGCATACCCGTGCCGGACTGGCTACCGGCGTACGACAGTGCCTTGCTCGAACGCGAGATTGACCTGTTTCCTGATTGGTACCTTTGCCGCGAATTGGGTGCAAGCCTGAGCCGCAGCGAACTCGATGACTGGAATGACGCGCGCGCGCGGATCGTCAGCGCAGCACTCGCACAGCCGCACGTACTGGTGCATCGCGACTTCATGCCGCGCAATCTGATGCCGCCGATTTCGTCGGAAACCGATCCTCGGCCCGGTGTCCTCGATTTTCAGGATGCCGTCTCGGGGCCGATTGCCTATGACCCGATCTGCCTGTTCAAGGACGCATTTATCAGCTGGCCATCCGAGCGCGTCGACAGATGGCTTCGTACCTATCACGAGCGGGGCGTGAATGCCGGCCTGCCACTTCCAGAATATTCTGCATTTCGCCGCGATGCCGACTGGATCGGCATGCACCGTCATCTGAAAGTCATCGGCATATTTGCGCGGCTGAAACATCGCGACGTCAAACCGAAATATCTCGCCGATGTGTCGCGCTTTTTCAGCTATCTGCTCGATGTGCTGCCGGCATATCCGGAACTCGCCGGTCTTGAGCATCTGCTGCGTCGATACCATCCAGAGAGTGCGCAACCGGCATGACCAAGCGCGCATTGATCTTCGCGGCCGGTCGTGGCGAACGCATGCGACCGTTGACCGATACAACGCCAAAACCCTTGCTTGAGGTGGGTGGCAAGCGCCTGATCGAATGGCACCTACAACGACTCGCGGCACGCAATGTGCGCGATGTCGTCGTCAATACCGCGCATCTGGCCGAACAGTTTCCAGCTGCGCTTGGCGACGGCAGTCGTTATGGCGTTCAGATCCAGTACCTGCGGGAGCACGAAC
>JBDTOS010000380.1:0-2837 GCA_039933095.1 Dokdonella sp. | reverse complement strand
CCTGGCATGCCGGCGGATATCGATGCAGATCAGTTCCGTTCGGTAGCCGCCCTGCTGGAATTCTGCTTCGACCGCTTTCGCCATCGTCCGGCGTTCTCGAACATGGGACGCACGCTCAGCTATGACGAACTGGACAAACTGAGCCAGAAGTTCGCGAATTTCCTCCTCAACGATCTCAAGCTTGAAAAAGGCGATCGCGTCGCCCTGATGCTGCCGAACGTCTTGCAGTATCCGGTGGCCATTGCCGGCGTATTGCGCGCCGGGTTGATCGTGGTCAATACCAATCCGCTCTATACCCAGCGCGAGGTCAAGCATCAACTCGTCGATTCCGGTGCCGAGGCGATCGTCGTGCTCGACAACGTCGCGCATACCGTTGCCAGCGTCCTTGCCGACACGCCTTGCAAACACGTGATCGCGACCGCGCTCGGCGACATGCTGTCGTTTCCGAAATCGCTCATCACCAACTTCGTGGTCAAGCACGTCAAGAAAATGGTGCCACCGTGGTCGATTCCCGGCACGGTCCGCTTCAATGAAGCGCTGCGCCGCGGCGGCAATTCCGCAGCACGAAAGAACGAAGTCGATTCCGGTGATATCGCGTTCCTGCAATACACCGGCGGCACGACCGGCGTGGCCAAGGGCGCGATGCTCACTCACCGCAACATGGTCGCCAACATGTTGCAGGCGTCGACCTGGGTCGGCGCGGAAATGCGCGAGGGCGAGGAGATCATCATTACCGCCCTGCCGCTTTACCATATCTTCGCGTTGACCGCGAATTGCCTGACCTACATGAAATTCGGCGGTCAGAATTATCTGATCACCAACCCGCGCGACATGCCTGGATTCGTCGCCGAACTGCGGCGTATTCCGTTCACGGCCATTACCGGCGTCAATACGCTATTCAATGGTCTGCTCAATACCCCCGGCTTCGAAACACTCGATTTTTCTCATCTGCATCACACGCTCGGTGGCGGCATGGCGGTACAGCGTGCGGTCGCCGAGAAGTGGCAAAAAGTCACCGGTTGCACCTTGTCCGAAGCCTACGGATTGACCGAAACCTCGCCGGCAGCGTGCATCAATCCGGTGACGATCCACGAATACAACGGCTCGATCGGATTACCGATCTGCTCGACCGAAGCCTGCATCATGGACGACGAAGGCAACCACTTGCCCGCCGGCGAGACCGGCGAGCTGTGCATCCGCGGCCCACAAGTCATGAAGGGCTATTGGAATCGCCCCGAAGAAACGACGAAGGTACTGATGCCCGACGGATGGCTGCGCACGGGCGATGTCGCGCGCATGGACGAAGGCGGGTTTTTCTACATCGTCGATCGCAAGAAGGACATGATTCTGGTATCCGGATTCAATGTCTATCCGAATGAAATCGAGGACGTCGTCGCCCAACACCCGGGCGTGCTGGAAGTCGCCGCTGTCGGCGTGCCGGATGAAAAATCCGGCGAAGCAGTCAAGATCGTCGTGGTGCGGAAAGATCCGTCGTTGACCGAGGCGGACTTGCGTGTCCACTGTCGCGCAGAACTGACCGGCTACAAGCAGCCCAGGATCATCGAATTCCGCGAATTCCTGCCCAAAACCAACGTAGGCAAGATTCTGCGGCGGGAGTTGCGTGAGGCAGTACCTGTGATCGCCACGTAAATATCAGAGCGTGAATGCTCGCACAATCGATCTTTGTCGCATTCACGAATTCGCTCTACAAAAAATTACAACAGCCTCGACATAAGTTGTGCTATGTCTCGTTGTCATCAGCATGAGAATTTTCGCTTATCTCATTCGTTCAGAGTTCCACTATTGACAAAGCGCCACGTTTTCCCCAGTGTCTGCGTGCCAAGTGACCTCGTTAAGAGATCGTGAGCGAACATCCAATGTCGACGATTGAGTTGATGCCACGCGAACAGGACTACCGATTGCTTCGTTCGCAACATGATATAGCGAACAACGCTTTCTGGTGTTTTATGCATGGGCAGCGCCTTCCGTCCCCGGCTGGTGGCTATCGTGCCTGCTTCTCACCTCTCCTAATCAAGGAGATTCGGGAATTCCAAAAACGTACCGCTGACCGGCTTACCTTGCGCGCAGCCAATGGCGACCACCGGCTCGCTCACGTTGTGCTGGCGTCCGATGTTGATGTATTCAATCTTGGCGGGGATCTGGATTTGTTCTGTCGCCTGATACGCGACCATAACCGCGATCACTTGCTCGCTTACGCGCGGCAATGTGTCGAAGGGGTCTATGCGTTTCATGCGCAGCTGCATCGAAACACACACACGATTGCGCTCGTGCAAGGTGATGCGTTGGGGGGTGGTTTTGAAGCTGCCCTCTCGTGCCAAACCATAATCGCCGAGGAAGATGTTGGCATGGGCTTTCCGGAGGTATTGTTTGACCTTTTCCCCGGAATGGGGGCCTATTCATTCTTGTGCAAACGAGTCAGTCCAGCATGCGCCGAAAAGATGATGCTCAATGGTGCTGTGTATTCGAGCGATGAACTGCACAAGATGGGTGTCGTCGACATTGTCGTCCCGCGTGGCGATGGCGCTGCTGCTACCCATGAGTTCATCAGACGCAATCAGCGCATCTCACATGCACGGGCAGCAATGAATCGAGTGCGGGAAATTGTCCAGCCGATTTCATTGAGTGAGTTGATGCAGGTCACCGAAATCTGGGTCGACACGGCCATGCAGCTTGGCGACAAATCGCTCAAGACGATGGAGCGACTCGTGCGGGCCCAAATGAAGCGCCCCGCCGTCGTATCCGATAACCGGATCATGTGGACGAAGCAGCCTGCAAGTGCGTAGGGAAAGCAGAGCGTCAAATATCTGACCGGAGTC
>JBDTOS010000379.1:0-2839 GCA_039933095.1 Dokdonella sp. | reverse complement strand
CGGCCGTGATGCCGAGGAATTGCAGTGGGATCTCGACTATCTTTTGCAGTTGTGGAAGGCAATCGCCGAAGCCGCCACGACGCGTCACGCACCGTTTCTGATCTACCAGGAATCGCGTCTGATCATTCGCGCGCTGCGCGATTACCTGCGCGCCGATGTCGGCGAAATTCTCGTTGATGTCGAAGATGTCTACAACGATGCCCGCGACTTCATGCAGCAGGTGATGCCGAACAACCTGCGCAAACTCAAGTTCTACAACGACACTACTCCGCTGTTTTCGCGCTACCAGATCGAAACCCAGATCGACAATGCGTTCCAGCGTCAGGTGCGTTTGCCGTCCGGCGGTGCCATTGTCATCGACCAGACCGAGGCGCTTATCGCAATCGACATCAACTCGTCGAAGGCGACCAAGGGCAGCGATATCGAGGACACCGCGTTCAATACCAACTGCGAGGCCGCAGTCGAGATTGCGCGTCAGTTGCGCATTCGCGATGCTGGCGGACTGATCGTCATCGATTTCATCGACATGGACAGCCCGCGCCATCAGCGCGAGGTCGAAGACAAGCTCAAGGACGCATTGCAGTTCGATCGCGCACGCGTGCAGATCGGTCGCATCTCGCGTTTCGGATTGTTGGAAATGTCACGTCAGCGCCTGCGCCCGAGTCTCGGTGAAGCGACCCAGATCGTGTGTCCGCGCTGCGAGGGCCACGGCAATATCCGTGGCGTGGAATCGCTCTCGTTGTCGACTTTGCGTCTCGTCGAAGAGCACGCGATGAAGGACAACACCGGACAGGTGATCGTGCAGGCCCCGGCCGATGTGGCCAATTTCCTGCTCAACGAGAAACGCCGCCAGTTGGGCGAGATCGAAGCGCGTCACGATGTCAGTGTCATCGTTGTCGCCGATCACAAGCTCGAGACACCGCATATCGAAATCCAGCGCCTGCGCGCGGCTGATCTCGGCGATGAGGTGAAGCCGAGCTATCAGCGCTTGACCGAAGCAAAGCCGACCGAGTTGCCGCAGATGGCTCAGCCTGTAGCCGAAATGGAACAGCCGGCGGTCAGTCGAGTGGTTCCGGCGAGTCCGGCGCCGACCCGTCCGGATTCCGAAGTTGCAACGGCTATCGATGGCAAGGCTGCTGTATCGAAGCCCGGCCTGTTCGCGCGCGTTGCCGCGTTCTTCCGCCCGCAGCCGATCGAATCCACATCGACAACGCCGCGCAAGCCGGCACCGCAACGGCAGGCAGATACTCGCAAGCGCCCAGGTCGCGATGGACGCAGCGGTTCGGCGCGATCTGGCGGATCGTCATCAAGCCAGCGCCCACGCGCCGACAAACCGCAGCGTCCGGATGGCGCACGCGGCAACCGCAACGCCGATTCGCAACGCAACGCATCGACGTCAAACCAGAAACGCAGCAACGAACGCGGCCCTGGCGAACGAGGCCCCGGTGAGCGCACCGCAGCCGAAGCGCTGCGTGGAAAACCAGCATCGGCTCCTGCCAAAGCCGCCGCATCGGGCGCGAATGACACGGCGCCGCCAGTCTCCATCGATTCGGCGAACGCGACCGACGCGCAAACGGCAGTGCTACCTGCGAACGTAGAAGCGAAGTCGTCCGTGCCGACAACGGATACATCCGGGAGCGATACGCACGATGGCAACAAGGCGCGTCGGCGCGGTCGGCGCGGAGGTCGTCGTCGTCGCAAGGACGGCGATGCCGCCAATACCGCTGTTCCGGCAGTCGCGAAACAGGTATCCGCCGATTTCGATGACGAGGATGGCGATCACAGCAAATCTGCGCAGGTATTGAGGGTTTCCACAGAAGGCGCTCAAGCATCGCCGGAGCAGCGTCAGTCTGATTCGGGTTCAACGGCCGATTCGAATACGCGCCCGAAACAATCATCTTCCGACCCCGTCTCTGCTGCGGCGTCGAACGCGGATTCAACTCCGTCCGCGAAAACAGAAGCGACGGCACCGTCGGTGGCTGCCCCGCGCGCGGCTGAATCGCCCGCTCCGCCCCCAGCGACTGCTCCGAGTCCGGAACCGATCGCGTCATCGTCGCCCAGTCTTTCTCCTGCCGCAGCCGGTTCGGATGCAAGGCCAACATCGACGGTGGCACCGGCATCGACTCCCGCACCTCATGCGCCAATGCCGCCGACGCCCGCAGCAGCGCCTGCTCCGATCGCGGCAACAGCGGCGGCGGCGAGCACGACAGCCTCGACCAGCGAGCCGCAACGCGCAGAGTCCAGCGAGTTCACAACCAGCTTGCGGTCTGTCGAGACACTCGCCATTTCGACGAGTGGAAGTCCCGTTGCTCGCGCTGACTCAAGTGCCGACGCGACTGCCAAGCCGTCAACAGATTCTCCTGTAGCGTCGCCATCACCAACACCCGTGGCTGCGGCTCCAACGGCGCCACCGACGAAACCGCGCCCGATCGCTCCGATTGCGCCGATTGGTCAGACGTTCGATCTGCCGCTGCCACGTGCCATCGCAGCCGCGATAAGCGAAAGTGTCGCTTCGGCCGTCGCCGCACAGCGCAAAGCAGCAGATCCGTCGCCCGCCAGCCCAAACCCCGACGAAACCAAATCTGCTACCACCGATGAAGTAAATCGGCCTGGTTAAGGAGTTAGGAACGCGCGGCGCGCTTTTCGATAGCGCGCTCGCGCCGCGCTACTTTTTGTCGAGCAACCCATGCACTGATGCAAGGTGCGCGAGCGCGACGGTATTGTCGATATCAAGCTTCTCGAACAACCGGTACTTGTAGGTCGCAACGGTTTTTGGGCTGAGTTTGAGCATCTGCGCAATACGCTGCATGTCCTTGCCCTGTGACAGCAGCATTGCGAC
>JBDTOS010000378.1:0-2840 GCA_039933095.1 Dokdonella sp. | reverse complement strand
GGCCACGTTGTCGTGGTCTGGATCGATCCGGCCAGCGGAAAATCGATTCCGCTACCCGATGCGGTGCGGCGGGCTTGCGAACCTGAAACGCCGTAGATCATACGATCGCATGCTGAAAGATCCGGGACGCTTTCTCATGAGCGATTTCGTGCACTGCTCAGTGCGTGTGATATTGCTCTCGCACCAGACATTCATACACCGACATCGGATACAGGCCCAGCTTGGCTCGGCGTTCATCGAGGTGATCAAGATCTTCGGTGGGACGCAATTCCTGTGCGTCACCGTTGATTGAGAACTGGGTTCCGTATCGCTGAGGTTTTCCGGCAGCGAGCAGTACCCGATCGGTAAGCAATGCAATCAAGTCGCCACCAATTTCGTTTCGACGACTCGGTACATCAATCTGTTCGAGAACACTAGACTGGAATTCGGGATCGGCGTCCGCATGCTGCGCCAGCAGCCAAGCCGCAGCCACGCCATCTCCGCCGACAAGCGCTCGCGTCGGAAATCCGTATTTCGACACGATTATCTTGATGCGCCGCAGATTCGCGGCGTCAATCCGAAACATCTTCTGCACCGCCGGATCGTCCGGGCCCTGATGGCGAATATCCAGACTATTGCGGGCGTCTTGATCCTGGCGCGCCATGTTGAGCAAGTCCTGCCGTAGTTGCGGTGCGGACGGCGCAATCTCTGGCGTCGGCGGGATAACGGTCTTTTCCTCAATCTTCCTCTTGGCAGCAACCCATGCAGCCAGTCCCGGGCAATGTCTGAACAAGGTTGCATCGTCGGGAGCGGCAGCTGTCAAACGCAACGGCATCACTGCCACTACAACCAGCAGCCAAACCATCACACGCACTTCAACGACCGCGCGCACCGCTACTTCTTTTTCGGCACGTACAAATCCGTGATCGTGCCTTCGTAGACTTCGGCGGCCATGCCGACCGATTCGCTCAAGGTCGGGTGCGGGTGGATGGTCAGGCCGATATCGGTGGCGTCGGATCCCATCTCGATTGCGTGGGCGACTTCGGCGATCAGGTCGCCGGCATTGGTGCAGGTGATGCCGGCGCCGATGACGCGGTGGGTTTTTTCGTCGAACAGCAATTTGGTGAATCCTTCGGTGCGGCCAATGCCGATCGCGCGACCTGATGCAGCGTGCGGGAACTTGCCGACTCCGTAGGCGATGCCTTCTTTTTTCGCCTGGGTTTCGGTGAGGCCAACCCAGGCGATCTCTGGATCGGTGTAGGCGACGCTCGGAATAACGCGGGCGACGAATTCGCTCTTTTCGCCCGATGCGACTTCGGCGGCGACTTTGGCTTCGTGGGTCGCTTTGTGCGCGAGCATCGGATTGCCGACCAGATCGCCGATGGCGAAGATGTGCGACACGTTGGTGCGCATCTGCCGATCGACTGCGATGAAGCCGCGCTCGCTGACGGCGACGCCGGCTTTCTCGGCATCGATCTTGCCGCCGTTCGGCGTGCGACCGACTGCGACCAAGACGCGATCGAACAGCTGTGGCGCCGGTGCCTTGTCCTTGTCGCCATCCGCAGCTTCAAACGTTGCCTTGAGGCCTTTCTTTTCGGCCTCGACCTTGACGACCTTGACCTTCAGATGCACGCCGGCGTAACGCTTGTTGAGGCGCTGGTGCAACGGCCGCACCAGATCCGGATCGGCACCCGGCATCAGTTGATCGAGCAGCTCGACGACGGTGACTTCGCTGCCGAGCGCGTCATACACGCAGGCCATTTCGAGGCCGATGATGCCACCGCCGACGACCAGCAATTTCTTGGGGATATCAGTCAGGGCGAGCGCATCGGTTGAATCCATGACGCGCGGATCGTCCCACGGGAATGCCGGCAATTTCAGCGCCTGCGAACCGGCGGCGATGATCGCTTTTTCGAAGCGCACGAGTTTGGTCGTACCGTCGTGGGTCACTTCGATTTCATTCGGCGAGACGAATTTTCCGTTGCCCTGCACGACGGTGACCTTGCGCTGCTTGGCCATGCCGGCGAGGCCGCCGGTCAGTTGCGCGACGACCTTGTTCTTGTGCGCGCGCAGCTTGTCGAGATCGATCTTCGGCGCGCCGAAGCTGACGCCATGCTCGGCAAAACTTGCTGCCTCGTCGATTACGCGCGCCGTGTGCAACAGCGCCTTGGACGGAATGCAGCCGACATTGAGACAGACGCCGCCGAGAGTTGGATAGCGCTCGATCAACACGACGTTCTGGCCGAGATCGGCTGCGCGGAACGCAGCGGTGTAGCCGCCGGGGCCGGCACCGAGGACGGCGACCTGGCATTCGAAGTCGGGCTTGCGACCGCTGGCGGCAGCCGGGCTCGGCGCATTGGAGAAGGGCGGCTCTGTGGTTTTCGATGAGCGATCGTCGCGACCCTGATTCCCCTCTCCCCGACCCTCTCCCCGCTGGGGAGAGGGAGTTGAAGCACTTGATCCAGTCGACGGCGCGGAGGAATCGGTTTCGATTACCGCAACGACCATGCCCTCGGCCAGGCCATCGCCGAGCTTCACTTTCAATTCCTTGACCACGCCAGCAACGCTCGATGGCACTTCCATCGTCGCCTTGTCCGATTCGAGGGTGATAAGGCCCTCGTCCTTTTTCACGGTGTCGCCAACTTTGACCAGCACTTCGATGACCGGCACATCCTTGTAGTTGCCGATATCGGGGACTTTGACTTCAACTGTCGTGCTCATGCTTTTGATCTCGTGCTGATATTCGTTCGATGGCAGCGCTCAGCGCCGATTGCCGGGTTCATCGTCATGGGGGCCGTTATCATTGGATTCGTCATCGTTGGCGGCGCGCGTCGATTTTGCGTCGGCATTGATGTTGCTGT
>JBDTOS010000377.1:0-2842 GCA_039933095.1 Dokdonella sp. | reverse complement strand
GCTCGACATAGACGCGCTCGGTGCCGAGACAAACCTGACCGCAGTTCTCGAACGCCGAGCGGGTGACACCGGCGACGGCGACATCGAAATCGCAATCGGCGAAAACCAGCGCCGGATTCTTGCCGCCAAGCTCGAACGACACCGCGCGCAAGCCATCGGCGGCGGCTTTCATTATCGCAGTGCCGGTGCGTGTCTCGCCAGTAAACGTGATCGCGTCGACTTCGCGATGGCGAGTCAGGAATTCGCCGGCAGAATCAGGACCGAAACCGTGGACGACGTTGTAGACGCCGTTCGGCACACCGACCGCGTTCATGACTTCGCCGAGCAAGGTCGCGGTCGCCGGGGTTTCCTCGGACGGCTTGACGACGACGCTGTTGCCGCAGGCGAGGGCAGGCGCGACCTTCCACGTCATCAGCAGCAGCGGCAGGTTCCACGGACAGATCACTGCGACGACGCCTTTCGGCACGCGCATCGTGTAGCTGCGCGCGGTCTTGCCATCGGGCGTCGTCATCTCGAACGATTCGCCGGGCACGTTGTTGACCATGTCGGCAAAGATGCGGAAATTGGCCGCGCCGCGAGGGATATCGACACGTGCGGCAAGGATGCGGGGCTTGCCGGTATCGGCAATCTCGGCGGCTAGAAAATCATCAAAACGCCGATCGATCTCGTCGGCGACCGCATGCAGCAATTCACCACGTTGTTCGGAGCTGAGTTTGCCCCACGGCCCGCTGAGTGCCGCGCGCGCTGCCATCACTGCGGCGTCGACTTCGGCCTGGCCCGCTTCGTGGACGGCCGCGATGATGCTGCCGTTGAGTGGACAGATATCGTCGAAAGTCTTGTCGGTTTCCACCCAGCGGCCATCGATGAAGTTGCGCAGTTGTTTCATGGATGCGAGCTACCCGAGAGCGACTGTCTGGCGTGACGGTCGAAGTGTGCCAGACGATCACCGATCGCGCAGCACCAGCAATCGGACTTCGGTCATGTCCTCGATCGCATAACGAATGCCTTCGCGACCGAAGCCGGAATCCTTGACACCGCCGTAGGGCATGTTGTCGACGCGGAAGCTCGGCACTTCGCCGATCATGACGCCGCCGACTTCGAGTTCGTCCCAGGCGCGCATGGCCTTGTTGATGTCGTGGGTGAACACGCCGGCTTGCAGGCCGAAGTCGCTCGCGTTGACGAGGTTCAGTGCTTCGTCAAACGTGTTGAACGATTGCAGCAGCGCGACCGGACCGAAGGCTTCGAGGCGGCATATTTTCTGGGTGGGATCGACATTCTCGAGCACGGTTGCGTCGCTCATCGTGCCCTCGCGGTTGCCGCCGCAGAGCAGCTTCGCGCCCGAGGCGACGGCTTCCTTGACCCAGCCATCAAGACGATCGGCTTCCTTGCTGTCGATCATCGGCCCGATGAAGGTCTTCTCGTCCTTAGGATCGCCGACTACGAGTTTCTTCGCGGCAGCGACAAAGCGCTCGCGCAATTCGTCGTAGATATCGGCGTGGACAAGAATGCGCTGCACGCTGATGCAGCTTTGTCCGGATTGGTAGTACGCGCCGACGATCAGGCGCTCGACGACGAGATCAAGATCGTCGCGCTGGTCGGCATCGACGATACACGCGGCATTGCCGCCGAGTTCGAGCACCACTTTCTTTTTGCCGGCTTTCGCCTTGAGTTCCCAACCGACCGCGGGCGAGCCGGTGAACGACAGTAATTTCAGGCGCTCATCGGTCGTGAACAAGTCAGCGTCATCGCGGTGCGTCGGCAGGATCGAGAACGCGCCTTTCGGCAGATCAGTATCGGCGAGCACTTCACCAATCAGCAGCGCTCCGATCGGCGTGCGACTCGCGGGTTTCAACACAAACGGACATCCCGCCGCAATCGCCGGCGCGATCTTGTGTGCGGCGAGATTGAGCGGAAAGTTGAACGGTGAAATAAACGAGCACGGCCCGATCGGCACACGCTTGGTGAACCCACGATAGCCTTTCGCCCGCTCGGAGATTTCGAGATTGAGCACCTCGCCACCAATGCGCACGGCTTCTTCGGCGGCGACCTTGAACGTGTCGATCAACCGCGTGACTTCGCCCATGGCATCCTTGATCGGTTTGCCGGCCTCGATGCACAGACTCATCGCGAGTTCGTCCTGGCGTTCGCGAAAACGCGTTACGCAGTGTTCGAGGACGGCTTGGCGCCGATACGGCGCGAACTTGCGCATCGGCTCCTGCGCCCCAACCGCCGCCGCGATGCCGGCATCGATTGCCGCCGTGTCCGCCAACGCAACGTGGGTTGCGATCTCGCCGGTGTACTTGTCGGTGACCTCGAGATCAGTATTCGGCTGCTGCGCTTCGTTGGCGAGGTAGTAAGGGTAGGTCGCTTTCAACATCTTTCTGCCTCCGCAGTGTGAAAAACGTCGCGAGGCGTTCGCAACGCAAGCGGCTAATTCTCGTTGTTGGGCACTGACGCTGCGCTGACCTCGACGCGCAGATCGATTTCGCCATCGGCAAGTCGCGCGCGTACGGGCAATCCGGGCCTTGCCTGGGCGACCGAACGCAGGACGGAATTGTTGGCGCGATCAAACAGAATCGCGTAACCGCGATCGAGCGTTGCGAGTGGGCTGACCGCGTTCAACGTGCGGGCAAGGTCCGTCAGATGCGTGCGCTGACGTTCCATGCGTCCACTCGCGCCTGCATCGAGGCGCTCGCGCAAGTTAGCGATGACGTCGGTTGCGCGCGCAATGCGCGCGCTCGGCTGCCTGGTCGAGAGGCGGGTATCGATGCGCGTCAGAACGAGCAAACGTTTGGCGATCGTTTCGCGCAAGTTTGCACTGAGACGCGCAGAAAACCCACTC
>JBDTOS010000376.1:0-2844 GCA_039933095.1 Dokdonella sp. | reverse complement strand
TACCTCGTCACACAAGGGCGCGGCCTAAACATCAGGTGTCCACTTTTCCGTAGGAAGTCGCCGTGCCTAAGGCAAGCCGCTCACCTCAAACCATAGGGTCCATGCCGACTCTCGATGAACTTGGAGAAATTGTTCGTAATTGGGCAGCCGCGCAGCCCCGCGTTTCGGCTGCTTACCTCTTTGGTAGCAGGGTCAAAGGCACTCATCGCCAAGATAGTGACATAGATGTCGCCGTTGAGCTGTTCACACCCAAGGGCAATCCGGGCGGATTCTGTGATTGGGCAGATCTGGCGGATGAACTGCGCGCCTCGTTGGGTTCTTTGCTTTCGGTTGCCCTTGATCTGACCCAGTACGAAAATCCCAACGAAACGCCGACTGTGCATCAAGCATTGGTAGCGGCCTCAATGTTGGTGTACTCAATGGACCCTAACCAATCGTTCGAGGCGAACGGTTGCGCCGCCGCTCAACTCCAGCGTCAGCGGACGCACTGAACTAACCTTCAGGACCGGTCCAACCTGGCGCTAAAATCTCTGACCCTGAAATCTCCGGACGTCTTCCATCAGTTCATTCAAAGCCACTTTTGAACAAAAGATCCGTCAGCGTGCAGGCGCCACCGCCGTCGAAGTGGCTCACAAATGCGTCAGGGCTGGAACCGGGAACAAATTGCGTCGCGCCCAAGACGCTCCAGCCGGCGGAACCTGCACCGGCGACCACCGCGCTGAACATGCCTGGGCTGTCGGCTATGCGACACGGGTTGCCGTCTGCGTCCAGCTCTGCAATGCGGCCACTCTCCTGCGAATTACCTTTACTCCCGACGAGTACACGGCCGTTCGGTGCCAGCGCCAGCGTGCTCGGAGAACCGAGGATGGGTGCGCTGACGTCCCAGACGACCACGCCGGTCATCGCGGCCAGACGCAGCAGGCGGAACGGGTCAGTCAGACCCGCAACTTCAATCAACGCGTCGCCATCAGCGGCGAGCACGAGGCTGTGAATCGTCAGGGGAGTAGTCGAACTTCCGGGATTCGATACAACCCGGGTCCACAACCGCGCGCCGCTGGAGGAAAGTTTCCACACTTGTGCACGGGGCACGCCACCCATCGATTCGGGCGCCGCTGCGACGATGACACTGTCATCGGCGGTGAGTGCCAGATGCGCCGGGCCCAACGGATTTCCGATATCGCCCAGTTCGACATCAGTGAACACCGGGTTACCCTGCGCATCCAGACGCACGGTGACGTAACCGCCTCCGAGGAACCTGCCTTGTCCGGTGACGACAGCACCACCATCCGGCAAGGCCACGATGCCGGTCGCGAGTACATCGTGGTCAGGATCAATCGTGCGACGCCATGTGGGCAAGGCATTGCCATCGGGATCGAATCGAACGACAACGTAGTCACCGTGATCGCTGACAAGGAGCATCAGGTTGCCGTTCGCATCAACCGTCAATTGCCGCGTTTCGTTTGACGCATCCCTGTAGGTGAGGCCATCGGCAACTTGTCGATCCCAGACCAGATCGCCGGTCTCCGCGTCGTACAGACTCACAGCAACCGGCGCGGCGATCGTGCCCCATTCGCCGGCGAGCGCAACGTGGCCATTGATAAAAACCATTCCCGCCAGCGAGCTCGCTACACGTTCCTTAAGCCACTGAAAGTCACCCGCCGCATCGAACTTCACCAGGGACACGTGGCCGATGCTGTGGTGGGTGACACTGATCGCAGCGAACGTGGCACCGGTCTCCGCCACACTCACGCGCAGCGGCATGGCGGTATGGGACGATTCGGGATGTTGCCAAGCGGTAGACCATTGCGGTTGCCACTGTGCATGCGCTGCTGATGCTGTGAGCGCCAGGAATGCTGCCACGAGCGTCCACGGCGCCCAATTCCGAATCAATGTCATGGCAACGCCTCATGAAAGGTCTGTCTTGATAAACGCTGGAACGCGACGTGAGTGGACATTCTGCGAATCGCTTTGAATCCCTGGCGCCGCAGTGACGATTTTGCGGCATAGAGTGGGCGCCATTGGCCCGCGTTCGCAAACTGGGCGATGATCCGCCAGTCATGACCGCACTTTCGGCCACTCGGACGCTTGCCGTCAACCTCGCCAGCAGCTACGCGAATATCGTGCTGATGGCGCTGATCACGCTGCTGGTCGTACCGATCTATGTGCATACACTCGGCGTCTCGCAGTGGGGCGTCGTTGCCCTTTGCATGACCGTGCAAGGCGTGCTGTTTTCGATCGATGTGGCGCTCGGGCCGCTGATGCTGCGCGATGTGGCGCTCGCTGCGTCACGCGGCCGCCAGCAGGACATGTATCGTCGTTTCTTGCGGATCTACGGTGGCTTTGCGCTGGGTCTGTTCGTGCTGGTGCAGCTTGCCGTTTTCGGCTGGCAGCAGTTGCCTTCGCAAGCGGAAACGGCAAGCTCCGATCAACTGGTATGGGCGCTGCGCATCGTGTTGGTGCAGTTTCTATTCCAGTTCTCGAACAACGCCGCAATCGGCTACTGGAACGGGCTCGAACGGCAGCGCTTCGCCAATCTTCGCATTGCCGCGTTCCTGCTGGTCAAGCATGGGTTGGCCTTGCTGCTCGTCATCTTTTGGCAGGCAACCGCGATTGCGTATCTGCTGCCGTTCGCGACTGTGTGTGCGATCGAGTTTCTGCTGAACTATCGGCGCGTGCGGCTTGATGACCGACAAGTTGCGACACAAGCGGATACGGAGCGCGCCGCGCCGGTCACGATGGCGGCAGTCGCAGTGCCCGAATGGCGCGGTTTCGCCGCCTTTGGAATTGCCGCCGGACTGGGCGTTCTGACCACCCTTATCGATCGCGCCTATTTGTCGCTGGCTT
>JBDTOS010000375.1:0-2844 GCA_039933095.1 Dokdonella sp. | reverse complement strand
GACAATGCGCTGGCGCGCCTGAAAAAGAGCGCGAAGGCCTACGACGCGGCGTACGCGCAAGTGGATGCCTCGGGTTTGAATCTATCGGACGCGCAGCAGCGCAAGATCAACGACCTGCTGCAAGGCATGGAGCAAGCCCTGCTCGACAGCAAGGGGCTGCCCGGTCGTCCGTGGTACCAGCATTTCATCTACGCACCCGGCGCGTTCACCGGCTACGGCGTAAAGACCCTGCCCGGCATACGCGAAGCGATCGAGGAGCACCGCTGGGACGAGGCCAACCGCATGGTCGTCGCGACCGCGCAAGTGCTCGATACCTACAGCAACCGAATCGACCAGGCGCGGATGGCATTGGTGAAACCGAAACCATAGATCCGACCGCCCGCTCCCTGCCCCTTCGTGAAGAAGTAGCGGCTTGATCTTCGTGTACATGCGTGCATACACTTGTGCGCATGGGCTATGAGTGGGATCCGAGCAAGGCCGCGATAAACCTTCGCAAGCACGGGATTCGCTTCGCGGACGCCGCACTGTCGCTGGAGATCCGCATGGTCGGTCTATGTCAGATCCCGATTCGGTCGCTGAAGCGCGGTTCCTGTTCCTCGGCGCTGATCCCTCCGGCAGGGTTCTGATTACCGCCTACACGATGCGTGCGAACGTGACGCGCATCATTTCGTCGCGCAAGGCGAGTCGCTCCGAACGGCAGATATACGAGGCACAATGATGAGAAAAGAATGCGATTTTTCCAATGCGAAACGTGGTGCGCTGGTCGCCGCGCCCAAAGGCAAGTCGAGAATCACAATTCGGCTGGATGACGGGGTGCTTGATTGGTTCAAGGAACAGGTTGAGGCAGTTGGTGGCGGTAACTACCAGACGCTGATCAACGCGGCGTTGATCGAGCACATCAGACGTGTAGAGGAACCACTCGAAAAAACACTGCGCCGCGTGCTTCGCGAAGAACTTCGCAAAGCCAGTTGACAGGTCCATTGAGTGCTCGTTCGGAGGCCTGCATTGGAACGGGGCGCTACGGTGCCGGACCAGCCCCCATTCACTGCGACCCCACTCACTGGCACTCACCTACTGCACGCGCGCCGGCAACTCCTGTAGCATTTCCTTGGTCAGCGACGGATAGGCTTTGTTGAAGTGGTGGTCGCCGGGAAGCTCGTGAATGACTACCGATGGCGGCAATCCTTTCTGGGTGCAAACGGTGTCGTCCTTGTCGTCGCTGCCGTAGTAGCAGACGATCGACGGAATATCCTGCAATTGCAGCAGCGGCGGCAGAGCATCGAAGTGTTGGATGGGGCTGATTTTTTCGCGCAGCGCTTTTGCCTTGTCTTTTACCCAGCCTTGCTTGGTCATGTAGCTCTCGACCTCGATCTCGAAATTCACGTCGCGAGTCGGCGATAGCAGAACCATCTGCGCGATGCGCAGACGGTTCTGTGGACCGAGCTTGTCGATGATGCTCGGGAGCACGTCGGCGCCAAAGGAAAACCCGGCTATCCAGAAGCGTTGCTTGCCCCAGAGGTTCGCGTATTTGGTCAACAAGGCATCGAGTTCGACCGCCGATTCCTCGACCGAACGTTCGCGCCAGTAGTACTTGAATACGTTGATGCCGATAACCGGAATGCCCTTGGCAACGACGCCCTTGCCGACCTGCTGGTCGAGATCGGCCCAGCCGCCGTCGCCGGAATAGACGATCATCAGCACGTCGTCCTTGCCGGGTGGCGCGGCAACACTCTGGGCGGTGACCGGCAGCAAGACAGTCGCGTCCTCCAACGAAATGTTCGACCACGGACTCCATACGAAAGCAATTCCCGCCAGAAACGTCACTGACGTTGCCAACATGATCATCGTTCTCCGTCTCATCGGCGCACCACGCCAGTCAGGCCGCCGGCAATCAGGCCGGCAACATTGGTCAGGATCATCGGCAGGGCAATGCCGCGCGGAACTGCCATGTAGCGCGGCTCCCATTCCGGATCGAAGTTGTTCTTGTAATGCTGCAATCCGCGAAAATTGAAGAAGCGTTCGCCGCGACCGAATACCAGTGCGCCGAACCGGTTCCACAATGGGGCTTGCCGACGATTCTGCAACCCCGCCAGCGGTGCCATGCCGAGATTGAACCACTGATAGCCCTCATCGCGTGCCCATTGCATCAGCTGCACGAATAGATAATCCATGATGCCAGTCGGGCCGTCGGGCACATGCCGCATGAGATCGAGCGAGGCTTCCTGGCGCGGTTCACTGAGAAACAGATTGGCAAACGCGAGTGGTCGATCGTTTTGCCAGACAACGGCCATCGGCGTGCGCCCCAGATAATCGGGATCGAACGTGCCGAGCGAAAATCTCTTTTCGCGCACGCGTTTGTCGCGCAGCCACGCATCGGAAATCTGCTTGAGCTGCGGCAACAAGGGCGCGACGGCAGTGGCCAGCACAATTTCCAGACGCAGGCCTTCGCGGGTCAGTTTGTTGACGATGCCGCGCAGGCTCTTCTTGGATTTTCCGTCGAGATTGAAATCGGCCAGGCGCACGCGCGCCTCTTCACCTATCTTGAGAGGGTACATGCCGACTTCGAGATACATGTCGAGATCATCGGGGCTCACTTGATAGAACACCGGCCAGCCGCCGGCGCGCTCGCACTGTTCGATGAAGGTCCACACCAGTTCGCGTCGCGCATCGTCGTCGGTGCCAACCGGATCACCCATAGTGACCCAGCTGCGCCCGGCGATGTCGTACATGATGAAGGCGCGCTGCTTGGAATCGAACAGCAGGGTCTTGTCGCGCATCAAGGCCAGGTGCGCCTGCGTCGATGGAAATTGTTTGATCAGCGGCAAGGCTTGTGCGAGTTCGGCC
>JBDTOS010000374.1:0-2853 GCA_039933095.1 Dokdonella sp. | reverse complement strand
GAACGAAGGCGACATGGTGATGGACATGTTCGTCGGCAAGCTGCACGCCAAGGTGATCCGGGTGGACGCGAGCGACCTGTTCCTCGGCAAACTCGCCGGCGTTTCCGATCCCGAGGCCAAGCGCAAGATCATCGGGGGATTGTTCGTCGATATTTTCGAGCAGGAAGCATCGAAGTTGCGTGACGTGAAATGGCTCGCGCAGGGCACGATCTATCCCGACGTCATCGAGTCGGCCGGATCGAAAACCGGCAAGGCCCATCTCATCAAGAGCCACCACAACGTCGGCGGCTTACCGGAGAAAATGAATCTCAAGCTGGTTGAGCCGTTGCGCGAATTGTTCAAGGACGAAGTACGCCGTGTCGGCGTCGAGCTTGGCCTGGCGCGCGACATGGTCTATCGGCATCCATTCCCCGGTCCCGGCCTTGGAGTGCGCGTACTAGGCGAAGTCCGCCGAGAATACGTCGAGATATTGCAGCGCGCCGATCACATCTTTATCGAGGAACTGCGTAAACACGGCTTCTACGACACCACGAGCCAGGCATTTGCCGTATTCCTGCCGGTCAAATCCGTCGGCGTCGTCGGCGATGCGCGCGCCTACGAATGGGTGATCGCCTTGCGCGCCGTCGAGACAGTCGACTTCATGACCGCCCATTGGGCACACCTGCCATACGATTTTCTCGACGGTGTATCCCGTAGAATAATCAATGAGATAAAGGATATATCTCGCGTTGTTTATGACATCAGTGGCAAACCGCCAGCGACGATCGAGTGGGAGTGAATCGGCTCCCAACGTAGCTTCGCCGCCTGGCTCACGCCGCATAATCTCCTCGCAACCACAAATGTCCAAAAAATCGTTGCCAGATGCACCAGTAGCGGCCGACAGTTCAGTGGAATCGTCCGAGGCCGATATCCGCTGGATGCAGCATGCACTGGAATTGGCGCGACAGGCCGATATCGAACACGGTGAGGTCCCGGTCGGAGCTGTTGTGGTTCGCGACGGCGAGTTGATCGGCGCCGCCAGCAACGCCAACATCCGTCTGCATGACCCAAGCGCGCATGCCGAAATTCTCGCGCTGCGCGCTGCGGGACAGCACGCAGGCAATTATCGTCTGCCCGGATCGACGCTGTACGTGACGCTGGAACCCTGCGTGATGTGCGCCGGCGCCATCATCCATGCGCGCATCGCCCGAGTCGTCTATGCAGCAGTCGATTCCAAGTCAGGTGCCGCGGGCAGCGTATTCGACACGCTTATCAGCGATCGTCACAACCATCGGCCCTCGGTGGTCGGTAACGTGCTTGCAGAGGATTCCGCCGAGATGCTCAAGGCGTTTTTTCGGGCCCGTCGCTAACGATCGTCCTGTCAGTGGCCGTGTCTCACGCCTTTCACGCCGGGGGCGGTGGTAGCGCGCATTCACGCGGCCGGCGACTGCGTAACCCTGCGCGAAATGACGAGCTGTATTTGACGATGTACCAGAGCGCCCGCATGCCATCCTTCCAGCCGATTTTCTTGCCTTCGGTATAGCTGCGTCCGCGGTAGGAGATGCCAACCTCTTGGATACGCCATCCGGATCCGGCGACCTTGGCCGTGACTTCCGGCTCGAATCCGAATCGGTCTTCCTCAATCCGAATCCCCTGGATGATCTCGCGACGGAAAACCTTGTAGCAGGTTTCCATATCCGTCAGATGCAGGCGGGTGAAGACGTTCGACAGATGCGTGAGCACCTTGTTGCCGACCCACTGCTGAAGCAGCATGCCAGGTGGCCGAGTCTTCCTGAAGCGCGAGCCGAATACGACATCGGCGCGGTCCGTCAGTATCGGTTCCACCAGTAGCGGATATTCGTTCGGATCGTATTCAAGGTCGGCGTCCTGGATGATCACGATGTCGCCGGTCGCAGCCCGGATGCCCGTGCGCAGCGCAGCGCCCTTGCCCTGGTTGACCTCGTGATAGAGGATCTTCTGCACCAGCGGCGCGATTTGCGTTTTCAGGATTGCCCTGGTTCCGTCGCGCGAGCAGTCATCGACGATGATGATTTCCTCAGGTGCACAGGGCGACATGCGCACGGCGTCGACGAGGGCGCGAATAGTTCGCTCTTCGTTGTAGCAAGGAATTACGACGGACAGTGTCATGTGCTTCTTTCCCCCGACACCGGGCGACGCATTGGAGTCTGTTTTCATCCGGTCAGCATCATCAGACCAATCAGAGCGAACAGACATCGATACCGCCGTTGCATCCACATCGCGGTCTCGAAGCCCAGTCCGCGCCGGAGCGCGCGAAGGGACCACGCGAGGTGCACGAGCCAGACAGCCGGACTCCACAGCAACAGCCTGGGCAGAATTCCGAAGGCCGCCAGCCCGGTGAGCATCGAATAGGCTGCCGTGAACACTAACAGGCTGGCGAGGAACGCGCGTCGGCGACCGAACACGACAGCGTTCGTGCGTATCTCGTTGATGAGATCGCCATCGTAGTCGCGCACTTCCTGATTCAGATGGCCTGCGGCGAACACCAGGCCGAAGAAGAGGCCGATGCCGATACCGTTCGCGTCAAATCTGTGCGCCAGCGTGTAGCCGAGCAGGAAGTGCAGCGTGCCGCCGACCAGATGATTGACCGATGCCGCGATCGGTGTGCTCTTGCCGAGTACAGGCGAACCCGAGTACAGGAAGCCTAGCGCGGCGATCGCGGCGCCGTAAACCAGCGCCGCTAAGCCAACGGCGGCGAACGCGACGTTGGCGAGGACCAAGAGGACAATCGCAGCCCACAAAACCTCGCGCCTGCCGATGCCCTGGCAGCTGAAGACGCGCGGTGCGCGCAGCGGATCGCGAAGATCGGTTTCGTACCCGGCCCAATCGTTGTAA
>JBDTOS010000373.1:0-2860 GCA_039933095.1 Dokdonella sp. | reverse complement strand
CGAGCAATCTCGGATTGTTCGATGTCCTCGGTATCGGTGCCGCGTTCGACGCCATCGCCGGCGCACCACTTCATCGCGTCGCCTGGTGTTTCGGTGATTCGACAATCGATGCGCCGCTACCGCCGTTCGCCGACGGCGATCATCCATGGGGCCGCGTGCTCGGCCGCGAGCATCTCGACACGTTGCTGCGTGATCGCGCCAGTGAACTCGGCGCGACCATCATGCAGCCTTGCACGGTGCGCAAGATCGAACGCATCGCCGATGGGCATTGCTGCATCGTCAGCGATCCGGAAGGAACGTCTCATACATTGGAGAGCAGCATCGTCATCGATGCGCACGGCTCGTGGCAACGCGATCCGTTCGACGATTCGGAAGCGGCGCGTCCACGCAAAGTGCGCGGTTCGGACCTGTTCGCATTCAAGGCGAACTTCTCCGGTGCGCAACTCGCGCAAGGAGTGCTGCCGGTGCTCGCGTTCGACGGCGGCTACGGAGGCATGGTGCAGGGCGATCACGGATTGCTGACCTTGGCCTGCTGCATCCGTCACGATCGCTTGCAGCAACGCCGCGAGGATGCCGTCGGCGCAGCAGCCGGTGATGTCGTGCAGGCGTTGCTTGAATCCGAGGTTCGCGCCGTGCGACAGGCACTGGTCGGCGCAATCCGCGAAGGTGCCTGGCTCGCGGTCGGCCCGGTGCGCCCGCGCATAGCAATCGCGAATCACGGAGCCGGACGCTTCGCGGTCGGTAACGCCGCCGGCGAGGCGCATCCGATTCTCGGCGAAGGAATCAGCATGGCCGTGCAATCGGCGTTCATGCTCTGCGCGCGACTCATCGAGGGTAACCACGACGTCGATAGCTACCGCAAAGCCTGGCGTCGCGCGTTCGCACCGCGCATCCGTTTCGCCGAGCTATACGCCCACATCGCCATGCGACCGACGCTCACGCGCATCGCGTTGCCCGCGCTCAAACGCTGGCCGAAACTGCTGTCGCTCGGCGCGCGCCTCGGCGGGAAAGCACGCTGCGCAGTCGACCCGGAGCGAATACTCAGATCACGGCAAAGCGCCGCGCCCCAGCATTGAAGCAGTTAACTTGGACCCTGATCGCGCGCCTTCCAGCGGCATTCGAAACACAAACCGTGTACTCGCGTCATCAGTTGACGACAATTCCAGCGTGCCGCCATGCGCAGCGGCAATTTCCGATGCGATATACAGGCCGAGCCCAAGACCGGGCTTCGGCGTGCCCGCATCGGTTCGATGACATGGCTGGAACAACCGTCGTTTGATGTCGTCTGGCGTGCCGTGTCGCGGGTTTCAACAGACATGCGTCTAAAGCCCACCCTCCATTACGACCACGGCCTCGTGCAGGAGCGGATCATAAATGACATGCCGCCTGCCTTCGTAATAGGTTCGATGGTAAAAGACCGGAACATCGAGCTTCCGGATTTCGTCGTAGCGCTGATGGGAAACCGAGAGGCTCGTGTAGTTGGCCTCATAAAACTTGTCCGGTTCAGTCCACATCGGTAGTGCAGAAGATCGCCCAGGCATTCCTTTTGTGATGGTCTCGCTTACAAAGGATTCCGCAACCTTGTCGAGATCGGCTGCGTCCCACGCGATGGCAGTGAGTTCCTTGAATGGTTGCGAGTAGCGATACAGAACCTTTCCACCCTTGCTCGTAATCGAGAAGGTCGCTATTGCCTTGTAGCAAGGCGCACCTTTCACCGACACCGAGAGCTTGTCGGTTGGCGTAGTTCCAGAGAAGGCCACCAAGGCGCTCCTCTCGATATTGCACGCAGGCAAAACGGCTGAATCCGCGGCGATAACGCGCGCTGAAAAGAAAATTGCGACCCAGATGTAGCGAAACGCATGGCTGCCAAAGCAAGTTGGCAGCCTAAGCACGCGCGGCTTGAAAGAATTGCTACGCGTCATTAGTGGTGATCGAGCCGTTCCCGAAGCTCACGAACCCCCTGTCGCAACTGACGAATCGTGCCTGCGGTGATCAGGATGATCCCCAAGGCAAACGCTGACATGAGCCAACTCTCAGCGCCGAATCCTGCCCGGCGCGCAATTGCATTGCCGGTAAAACCCGTGATTAGTACACCGAAAAAAATACCGAGGAGAGGAAGTGGAGAGATCAAACTTTTGAGATTCATATGGCACTCCTTTGTGACACCAATCACTGAATTAACCCGAGCCCAAGCGCGCAACGATTGGGTTTCGGCTTGGACGAATCTTTATGCCCGTACCCCAGCTAAATGCGATGCCGGCGATTAAGCCCAACCCGAAGCCCCAGACGATTTGAAGCAGCCCGGGTGACTGGTGATCCCATGTGAGTACCCACGAAAGTATTGCGAACATGAGCAAACCAATCATGGCAGCACCAACACAGACAAAGAGAGCATTAAGATAGCCACGTGCGCGGAGCCAAAGAACATAGGGAAGGCCAAGTGCAAGCATTGCTACTGTTGCTACGGGCAAGGAAACAACTAATAGAACAACGACCGAAGAAAGCAAGCTTTCGGTGGATGCGTAGCTAGAGGTGAGCAGCTCCGGCATCAGCAAGCAAATGGAAGGCGTCAACGCAGCAAGCAGGCAGCCTAGCCAAAGAGGTCGTTTGTGCTGTGAATTCTCCATGCTGGCCCAATTGCAAATAGAACCCGAATATGGGCGATAAGCCTTATCCTGCGCTGGGTGCAGGCGACGGTCAAGAGAAGGTATAGCGATAGAAGTAGACTTGGCGACCGTTCGTGACGGACCACCGTCCTACGAAAGCGGAGTGATATCGTCACCTCGTTTTTTCGTCGATAACAGCGATAACGCACCACCTTGTTGCGCAAGCTGCGACGACGCTAAATACCATCGCTGCG
>JBDTOS010000372.1:0-2889 GCA_039933095.1 Dokdonella sp. | reverse complement strand
CGGCCTTGCGATTGGCAATGGCGTCGTCCATGTCCGGGGCTTGCTTGAGCGCGGAATCGTAAGCGGCAAGCGCTTCCTCGTACTTGCCGATCTTGGCCAACGCATTGCCCTCGTTGTAATCGGCATCTGCGCCCTTGGCCTCGGTGAACGCCTTGGCAGCAGTCGCATATTCGCCACTGCGAAACGCCGCGCTGCCGCGCCACTCTGGCGCCTTGGCGACTTCAAGCGCGTGCTTGGCATCGCCCTTGTCGAGCGCCTGCGCGGCTTGCTGATCGGCACGCTGCCACAGATCGCTCAGACTCGCCGCATCGGCTCTCGGAATCGGCACCAGACAGGCGAGCGCAAGCGTCATCAGCCAGCCACGCCGGAATCCGGCGAGCGCGAGCGGCAGGATCAGCAACACCAGCCACGGACCGCGATCGAGAAAACGACTGCTCTCACCCACGCCTTCACTCGCGTGTGCGCTGTCTTCGGCCGTCGCTGCACTACTTCCAAGCAAGGCGTCGAGATCGCCCGCATCAGCCGATACGCTTGCGTAGCGACCACCACCAGCAGCGGCGACGCTGCGCAACTCCGCTTCATCGAGCTTCGGCAGCAGGATCGCGCCGCTTGAATCCTTGAGGAACCCGCCATCGCCGAGCGCAACCGGCGCACCGGCGGCGGTACCGACACCGAGTATCGATACTTCGACGCCCTGCTCGCGTGCCTGTCGCGCCGCTTCGACAGCCGCGCCATCGACGCTATCGGCGACAAGGATGATTTCGCCACGCACCAACCCGGCCTGCTTGATCAGTTTGACGCCACGCTCGATTGCCGTCTCGGTCGCATTTCCGGCAACCGGCATGACGCTCGGATCGAGCGCCTGCACGAGATTACGCACGGTGTTGACGTCGTCAGTCAGCGGCGCGGCGACAAACGCATCGCCGGCATAGCCGATCAGCGCGGTCTGGTAATCGCGACTGCGCGTCAGCAGGTCGTCGATCTTGTAGCGCACGCGTTCGAGCCGGCTTGGTTTGACGTCTTGCGCGAGCATCGACGGAGCCAATTCCAGCGCAATCACGCGCGCGGACTGATTGCGATACAGCGGCATCGGCTCGCGCTCCCATGCCGGTCCAGCGAGAGCCAGACAGGCCAGCACCCACACAATCGCAGCGAGTGTGGGCCCGCCGCGACTGCCGGCCGCGCTTTGACCATCCAGCAAATACGGAAGCAACTGTCGATCGACTACGTGTCGCCAACCCCCTGCATCGCTGCCGCTGCGCCGCCAGGTCAGCCACAGCAACGGCAAGCCGAGCAGCAGCAACAACCACAGAGGCCGCAGGAAATGAAAATCACTGAGCGAGAATTCCGGTAGCGCGCTCATGAGCGATATGCCGCCGCCGTTGTCATCGCCAGACGTCGCGACCGCCACGCCGGAAACAACAATCCGAATACGCCGAGCAGCACAGCGGCTGCGAGCGGCAACGTGTACAACTCATCGACCGGACGCAGACTGTCCGCCGTATCGGCCGACGGTTCGAGTTGATCGATTGCCGCATAGATGCCGGCCAACTGCGCGCTGTCGCGAGCGCGAAAATATTTTCCACCCGTGCGCTCGGCCATCGACTTCAGCATCGTCTCATCGAGATCCTGCGACGGATTGACGACGCGACTGCCGAACAAGCTGTCGACGCGCATCGCATCGGCGCCGATGCCGATCGTGTAGATACGCACCTGATTGGCTGCGGCGAGCTCAATTGCCTTGTCCGGTTGAAGTTCGCCGGCGTTGTTCACACCATCGGTCAGCAGGACCAGCACGCGCTGGTTTTCCGGTCGCTCGCGCAGGCGCTTCACTGCAAGGCCGACCGCATCGCCGATTGCGGTTTCGCGACCAGCGAGACCAATTGTCGATTCGCGCAATTGCTGCGCGACCGTGCGCAAATCGAAGGTCAATGGCACCAGCAGATAGGCGCGGCTGCCGAAAAGGATCAGCCCGACTCGATCGCCATCGCGGCGCGTAATGAAATCCGATGCGATCGCCTGGATTGCGCTGAAACGCGGCACTGCCTGTCCGTTCAACTGCATGTCCTCGATGCTCATGCTGCCGGAAGTATCGACCGCAAGCAGCAGATCGCGTCCAGTGCGCGGCACGTCCTCGGGCGCACCAAGCATTTGTGGTCGCGCCGCCGCGATCACGAGGAGCACCCAGGCAAGCAACGCGAGCGAACTTCGCAAGGCCGGCACGCGCGATGTCTGCGCCCCTGTCGGCAAGGCAAATTGGTTGTGCGGCAAACGCAATGCAGCCGACACCGCCGCATGCGCGCGTGGCAGCAGCCACATCGCCAGCAGCGGTGCCGGTAACGCGAGCAACAGCCACGGCCAGGCGAACTCGATCATCGCGCAGCCCTTGCCTTGCTCACGCGCCGCCACGGGTGTTTTTCCGCGAGCGCATTGCGCAGCCAGCGCCGCGTCAACGCAATCAGCGCCGGGGCATCGACCGTCGAATTGCGTCGATAGGGCGCATCGATAAGTACGCGTCCGGGGCCGTCGACAAAACCACCAGCACCCTGACCCTCGGGAACCTGACCATCAAGGAAAGCGAGCCATCGTTCGCCGCTCAACGTCGTCGCGCGCTTGTCGATCAGCAACGATGCGCGCCGCAACAGTTGCGACACATCGGCCGCAACCTTGGCCGAATCCGGTTGCGCCGCGTGACTCGCCGCAATCGTGTCGATCTCGGCACTGATAGCGCGTTGCCAGCGGCGAATCCGTCGCCGCCGGATGGCCCATCGCGTCGTCCATGCGATTGCGGCAAGCACCAAGGCGGCAACGATCCACCAACCCGGTGCCGGTGGCCACCATGATGGCGGCGGCGGCAGATGGATATCGCGCAACACCGGACCCTCCGGT
>JBDTOS010000371.1:0-2900 GCA_039933095.1 Dokdonella sp. | reverse complement strand
GTGCTGCCGCGCACCCACGGTTCGGCGCTGTTCACGCGTGGTGAAACCCAGGCGCTGGTTACCGTCACGCTCGGTACGACGCGTGATTCGCAGGTCATCGACGCGCCAGGCGGCGAGTCGAAGGATACATTCCTGTTCCACTACAACTTCCCGCCGTTCTCGGTCGGCGAGACTGGTCGCATGATGGGTCCGAAGCGCCGCGAAATCGGCCACGGACGCCTCGCCAAGCGCGGCGTGCAAGCCGTCAAACCGAGCATCGAATCGTTTCCGTATGTACTGCGCGTCGTTTCGGAAATCACCGAATCAAATGGCTCCTCGTCGATGGCTTCGGTGTGCGGATCGTCGCTGGCGATGATGGATGCCGGTGTGCCGTTGACTGCGCCGGTCGCCGGCATCGCCATGGGTCTGGTCAAGGAGGGCAACGATTTCGTCGTACTGTCGGACATCCTCGGTGACGAGGATCATCTGGGCGACATGGATTTCAAGGTCGCCGGTACCGAGCAGGGCATTTCCGCGCTGCAGATGGATATCAAGATCGACGGCATCACCGAAGAGATCATGCGCACGGCACTTGATCAGGCCAAGCGCGGTCGCCTGCATATCCTCGGCGAGATGAACAAGACGATCACCAGCGCACGCACTGAAATGAGCGAGTTCGCGCCGCGCCTGATGACGATGAAGATTCACCCGGACAAGATTCGCGAAGTGATCGGCAAGGGCGGTACGACAATCCGTTCGATTACGGAAGAAACCGGCGCGACGATCGACATCAGCGACGACGGCACGATCATCATCGCCTCGGTCAATCGCGAAGCGGCCGAAGCGGCGAAGGCGCGCATCGAGCAAATCGTATCCGACGTTGAACCGGGTCGCATCTACGAAGGCAAGGTCGCCAAGCTGATGGATTTCGGTGCATTCGTCACGATTCTGCCGGGCAAGGACGGCCTCGTGCATGTTTCGCAAATTTCCAACGAGCGCGTCGAGAAGGTTTCCGACAAACTCAAGGAAGGCGATATCGTCAAGGTGAAGGTACTCGAAGTCGACAAGCAAGGACGCATCCGCTTGTCGATGAAGGCAGTTGACGAGGAAGTTCCGGTCTGATTTCCCCCGTTCGCATCATGTCCCTTGAGAGCCGCCGCAAGGCGGCTCTTGCGTTTTGGCATTCATTCGAGCGAACCTCGCATTCATGACCTCAACGCTTTACCCGCCATTACATGACGTTGCGCCGCTGCGTGTCGGCGTCATGCTCGATGGTTACGTCGTTACGGCGTGGGTGGCGCATGTCCTGCGAACGATCGAAGCAGAAGGCAGCGGACGCGTCGAACTCGTGGTGCTCAACGCCGAGAAGCATGGACGTTTGCCGCTTCTCCAGCGCATCCGCAATCGCCTGCGCACGTTTCTCTATGATCGCTACTACGCGTTCGACGCTACCTATTGGGCGAGTCCGGAGTCACCGTTCAACGCTTGCGACTTGAACGCCACGTTCAAGGATCGGCCGGCGCTGAAAGTCACGCCGACGCGCAAGCGCTTCGTGCATCGATTCCTGCGCAAGGACGTTGCCGCCATCAAGGCCGCAAAGCTTGATGTGCTGTTGCGCTTCGGATTCAACATTATTCGCGGCGACGTTCTCGACACCGCTCGCTACGGCGTGTGGTCCTACCATCACGACGACAGCGACGACTATCGCGGCGGTCCCAGCCTGTTCTGGGAAATTTATGAAGGTGCCAGCGTCTCGGGCACGGTGCTGCAATCGCTGAGCGACGTTCTCGACGGCGGCGATGTGATTGCGCGCTCGCATTCGGCCACCAATCAAGTTTCGCTCGCGCTGAATCGCGGCGAGACCTACTGGAAGACCGCCAACTTTGTTCCACGTTGCATGCGCCGACTGGCCCAGAACGGCATTGATGCACTGCCGCGAGAAAAACCGAAGCCGTACACCAAGCATATCTATCGCACGCCTGGCAATTTCCACATGGCGGTATTCCTGGCGCGAATTTTCGTCCGCCGTGCGCGTAACGCACTGCGCAATCGCCGGTTCGACGAACACTGGCTGCTCGGTTATCGCTATGGCGACACGTTGCTGGAGCCCGACTCGCCTTCGCTCGCGAACGTGATTCCGCTGGAGCCGCCGCGCGGTCATTTCTGGGCCGATCCAGCGGTGATCTCGCGTCATGGCCACGATCATGTGTTCTTCGAGGACTATTCCTATGCGACCGGGAAGGGCACGATCGGGCATGTCGAGTTGACGCCGGACGGAGTTGCCAGTGATGCGGTGACTGTCCTTGAACTGGACGTGCACTTGTCGTACCCGCACATGTTCGAGTGGCGCGGTGACACCTACATGCTGCCGGAAACCGCGCAGGCACGGAAATTGACGCTGTTTCGCGCAGTCGAATTTCCGCATCGCTGGGAACCGGCCTGCGACCTGCTCGAAGGCTGGCGCATCGTCGATGCGACGTTGCATGAGCACGAAGGGCGCTGGTATCTGTTCACCAACATCGCCGAGGGCGCATGCAGCACGCTCGATGAATTGTTCCTGTTTCACGCCGAATCGCCGCTCGGTCCGTGGCTTCCACATCCGTTGAATCCAATCGTCTCCGACGTGCGCCGCGCGCGTCCTGCCGGGCCACTATTTCTTCACGACGGTCGCCTGATAAGACCCGCGCAGGACTGCGCAATACGCTACGGTCGCGCCGTGCAATTCCACGAGATCATTGAGCTATCGCCAGTGCGCTATCGCGAACGCCCGCTCGGCGTGCTTGAACCCGATTGGCAATCAGATCTGATTGGTTGCCATACCTATGTGCGCAGCGGGCGTCTCGAAATCGTCGATGGCAAACGCTACGCACGTCGTAATCGGGTTCGTGACTAGTACATGAAGCGAGCTTGCCGCGAAGTTG
>JBDTOS010000370.1:0-2964 GCA_039933095.1 Dokdonella sp. | reverse complement strand
GAGCGGATCTAGCAAACCGAGTCCGCGGGTCACTCCGAGCCAGACCATCGCGAGCACCGCAGCGATCACCAGCAATTCGATCGGTATCGTTGCGACCAGAATCTCGCGGGTCAAGGCGTGACGTTGTCGCAGCGTTTCCGCTACCGACACGACAATTGTATCGATTGGATCGCCTTCGCCGATCGCGACCGACACTGCTCGAAGCATCGTGCCATTGGTTGACGTATCCCAGTAGCGCGCCTCGCCGTCGACGACAGGTAGCGGATCGGGCAAACCCAATGCCTCGCTACCCGCGAGCAAACCGTGGTGGACACTGCGCACGGCGAACAGGCTCGCATCGGCAGTATCGGATTCAAGCAGAATGCGCGCCTGTGGACTCAACGCGCCTTCGCCCTCCTGCGAGCGGGTCAGGCGCTCCAGCGTGCGTGCGGTTTCCAGCAAAACCCGATCGTAGACGCGATTGGCGTAGTGGAGCGCGAGTATGTAACTTGCCAATGCGCTGAAAAACAGGATCACCGCCAGCGGTGCGATCAGGAACTTCAGCAACTGCTTGCGCAGGCTGGGTGGTGCGGCCGACGTGGGTGCCGCCTCAGTCGCCATTGCCGCGCTCGGCCTGCGCATCGCGGTCGGCGAGAAGATAACCTACGCCGCGCACGGTACGCACATCCACGTCCCCGCCTTCGAGTTTTCGACGCAAGCGATGCACGGCAATATCGAGGCCATTGTCGGTCAGGCTTTCATCCCAACTGCACAAGGCCTCGATCAATTGTTCGCGGCTGACCACCCGGTCGATGCGCCCGATCAGCGCTTCAAGCACGCCGAACTCACGCTGGGTCAATTCGATTTCGCCGCTGGTTCCCCAGACGCGGCGACCGGCCAGATCCACGCGCAGCTTGCCGAGGCGTAGTTCCGGTACGCCACCGGCAGCGCGGCGGCGCAGCAGTGCGCGCACGCGTGCCTCGAACTCCTGCAGTGCGAAGGGTTTGACCAGATAATCATCGGCACCGAGATCGAGCGCGCGTACGCGTTCATCGAGCGATTCGCGCGCGGTGATGACCAGTACGGGCACCGCGTCATCGCGTCCGCGAACCGAGCGCAACAGGTCGATTCCGTCGAGTTCGGGCAGCCCCAGGTCGAGGACGAGCAAATCGTAATGATGCTGACGAAGCGCGACGCCAGCCTGGCGGCCATTGCTGATTGCATCGACAGCGTGTCCGGAACCGCTCAGTGCGGCGCAGACAGCTTCGGAAATAGCATCGTCGTCTTCGACAACCAGGATGCGCATGATTCAGGTCGGGCCGGCGGCACGAGGGCCGAGTAAGGATAGCCTGCCATCACGCGGGGAGGGATGCACGAAAACCGTGCGCTCTGAACTGACGCTCAGAACTGCAGCTCTTCCAGTTCGACCACGATTACTTGCTCGCAGCCATCCAGCATCAACATGGATTCGGGTGAATTTCCGGTGGCAATTCGCACACTATCGCCATTGGTCGCTGCAAGGTGCGCCCCAGCGAAGCTCGCGCGAAGAGTGCCTTCTACGACGTGGATCAAATAGTCGCGATTGCTCGCCAGTGTGATCGGTTGCAAATTCTCCAATCGCCGCGCGCGCACATTCGCTTTAAAGGCGCTACGTCGGACCATCACGTTGAAATCGCGGGTCGGCCCATCGATCAATCGGCAATGGACGCGTTGCTCGCCGGTAAACCGCACGGCTTGCAGCGGTCGATCGAGTCTCAGCGGGGATTGATCGTCGATTGCGAGTTCGATTCCGTTGCCATTGAGCAGCAGCAATTCGCGGTCGATTCCAGGAAACACCGAAAACGGACCGTCCTGCTCAATCTCGGCAATGCTGATGCGCCAGCGAAAACCATCGGCAATGCCACTCGGCTCGGGGCCAGATGAGGTCGTCGCATCGCTGGCGACTGCAATCTCTCGAGTCCAGCCGCCGCCGTTTTTCCAGCGCACGCGGCGACTGTCGGCTGCCCGCAATAGTGTGGCTGTTGAATCACTCACGCGGACCTGAAGCTGCGCTCAGGTTGGCGCATCCGGCGGGTAATAGGTGTAAACCAAGGTGGTTTTGCCGAGAAAGTCGATCGTCGTTCCCTGACGAGCGCCCAAGCGGCGCGCGAGGCGCTCGGACTTGCTGTTTTCCATGCGGATCAGACTGATCAGGCGTGGCAGTTGGAGCGTGTCGAAGGCGAACTCGAGCACGGCGCGTGTTGCTTCGGTCGCATAGCCTTGATGGCGGTGTTCCGGTGTCAACATCCAGCCGAGTTCAATTTCGGGCCAACCTTCCGGATTGAGCAGGCCGACGCGACCGATGAACTCGCCGCTATCGCGCAACTCCACCGCCCACATGCCATAACCGCGCAGCGCCCAATGACCGAGCAACATGGCCATCGAACGCCATGCATTCATGCGATCAAGCGGCTGTCCGTCGCCGACGAAGCGCGTGCTATCGGCGTCGGCGAGCATCGCCGCATAGGCCTCGAAATGGCGTTCATCGAGCGCGGTCAAGCGCAAACGCTCGGTTTCGATCACGGGAATTTCAGGCATGAGGCTGGAAGCAAGAAAAGGAAGTGACTCGATGGGCCGCGTCAAGGATGAATACTCACAGTTGCGAAGAGAGCGATTGATTACAACGATCGATTATCGGGACAGCGCGCGTTGGCGGCAGACAGGCACCCGCAGCAACCGCACGGACTTCGGACGGCTGGAATCGACCCGAACGCAGGGTCGCAGGAAGGTGTGATGAAGGGGAGTCATGCGCATACCGCACTCGGCGGGCGCAAATTCTAACATGTCGGAGAAAGCATGCTGGCAAGCGGCTCCGTGTGGGATTCAACCAGCAATCCTGAACGGCGAAATCCGGTAGCGCGGGGCGCTACCGGATTCGACGGGTCGCTTTTATCTGGTTCTATCTGGCGCGATTGTTCGAACCTGGCGGAGCTATTCTCAGCGCTC
>JBDTOS010000369.1:0-2975 GCA_039933095.1 Dokdonella sp. | reverse complement strand
GGCCAGCGATCCAGCCGCCGCTTTCGACCTTGCGATCTGGCGCTTGTCGATAAAGAAAAAACAATCGCCGCGTCCACTCGGAACAGACGCGACGATTGCCGCACGCAGGGTCGAGAGCAAATCCTGTTCTCAATCTGCGAACATCGCGCGCTCCCCTTCACGCAGAAGCGCAATAAGGCGTCATCAGGAAATCAGAGGCTGCGCTCGAAATCCTTGATCTCCTGCTCGGCCCGGTCCTTGGCCATTCCGTACGATTCCTGCAATTTGCCGACAAGGTATTCGCGATTACCCTCGGCGCGCGTGATGTCGTCGTCCGTGAGCTTGCCCCACTTCGCCTTTATTTTTCCGGCAGCTTGTTTCCACTTACCCTTGAGCGTGTCTTCGTTCATGTCTTTCTCCTGATTGCATTGCAAGTTCTGAAACATCTGATGATTGGTCCCGTCCTTGCTTCGGCCAGCGGGACGGGTCGCTGGCATGTCCGGCATGGTCGTGATCGGCGCTGGTCGCGCTTGGTATTGGAACGGCGACGCGCGCCTCGCTATCACGTAGATGATTCGTTGTAGATCGGTCGTTCGGAATGCCGGTAAGAATTTCCTCATCGTGTTGTGCGCGCTATCCGTTGCAAGTCGCGGCGGCAGGCTTGCAACTGCGGCGCGTAAGACAGCAGCGAAGCGCGCACAGGCGATGAGTTGAGACGACCCACCACGTTTTCCAGGCGCCATAGAAACTGATCCTCGATGTCATCGATATCATCGATCTGACTACTCGTTACAGCTCCGTCGATCGCGCGCAGTAATTGCAGATAGCGCGAAGATGCATGCTGTTCTGCCGGTGATATAGGAATGCCCGGAAAAATCTCGCCTGAATCGATCACCTGTGCCGACAATTCGCGCGCCAGTGCGGCCTTGACGTCGATCAGGCGAGTAACGACCAAAACAAGCGGCTGCGGCATTCCGGTCTGCGCCAGCAGATGGAAGAAAAGTTCGCCTTGCCGCGAGATCCCGATTAGTGTTCGCAGCGTCTCGACCGATTCTCGCTTCGCGCTTGCATCGCTATCCGCACGGGCAGTGCAGAACACGGCGTTCGGTGGCAGTGCATCTGGTCTCGACACAGTTTGTCTCCGGCTGTTCCTGTCGTCCTGCTCCTGTCGTCGCGCGAGCTTCTCACGCGCGCGGCGTTCGCCCGAATATCAAGGACGCGATAAACAGGACGATGAAAACCACAAAAAGGATTTTGGCGATTCCTGCTGCGGCTCCGGCGATTCCGCCAAAACCAAGCACAGCGGCAATCAGAGCGATAACCAGGAATACGATGGCGTAGTGCAACATGATGTCTTTCCCTCTGGGTTGTGAAAGGTGTCGGATGCGAGCGCTTGCCCGCATGTTCAGCAGCGCCATGTTGGCTTGCTGTCGCTATCGGTGTTTCAATTCGCATGCCATGATTGGCACCTCGTGAAATCAACAACCTGCGATGGACTTAACCTGCTTTTTACGGCGATTTGCATGACCAACCCCAAGCTATCGGGCAAGTTGCAATGAGCACAGCTGTGACGAACGCTTCCACGCAAAGCCAGCGCGCGAGCGAGAAGATGCGTGGCCGCGTGCTGGTCGTCGACGACGAGGCGCCGTTGCGTGAAACATTTCGATATTGCCTGCATGACGATGGTTTTTCGGTGGCGACCGCTGCGACAGCCGAGCAGGCGCAGCAACTCGTCCAAAGCCATGTCTTCGATGTCTGTTTTCTCGATCTGCGTCTCGGCGAAACCTCGGCAATGGATCTGCTGCCGGACCTGAAAGTCGCGGCGCCATGGATGCGCGTCGTTATCGTGACTGCGTTTTCCTCAGTCGAGACGGCCGTCAGTGCGATGCGCGCGGGTGCTGTCGACTATCTTGTCAAACCGTGCTCACCAGAGCAGCTGCGATTGGCCGCACGCAAGCAGGTGCATGAGCGGCGCATGGAGTTGCGCATTGAGGAGCTGGAGCGCGCATCGAGCGAACACGACAATGCGATGCTCGCGAGTCAGTCCCCGGCCATGGCACACTTGCTGGCCACAGCGCGTCAGGTCGCCGCGAGCGACGCCAATATCCTGCTGCTCGGTGAAAGCGGGACAGGCAAGGGCGTGTTGGCGCGCGCCATTCACAGCTGGAGCCGCCGCGCGACCGCACCGTTCGCCACGATCAATTGCCCGTCGCTCGGCGGCGAGTTATTCGAGAGTGAGTTGTTCGGACATCGTCGCGGCGCATTCACCGGTGCCGTGCAGAATTCTCCCGGTCGAGTCAGTCAGGCCGATGGAGGCACGCTGTTTCTCGATGAAGTCGGCGACGTTCCACTCGCTCTGCAACCGAAGCTGCTGCGATTTCTGCAGGACAAGGAATACGAACGCATTGGCGATCCGGTTACCCGCCGTGCCGACGTTCGCCTTGTTGCTGCCACGAATCGCGATCTGTCGCAGATGGCTAAGCGTGGCGAGTTTCGTCAGGATCTGCTGTATCGCCTCGATGTGATCCGCCTGAATCTCCCGGCATTGCGCGATCGTCGCGAGGACATCGTGCCGCTGACCGAGCGCTTTCTAGCCGGGTTCATCACGGAGCACGGAAGTCGAGCGCGTGGTCTGAGCGATGCCGCACGCAGCGAATTGCGCAATCACCCCTGGCCCGGGAACATCCGCGAACTGCGCAACGCCATCGAACGGGCGTGCATTTTGTGCGATAGCGATCTGATCGAGCCGCGTCACCTTGGCCTCGGCGGAGGCGGCGAGTCATCGTCCTCGTCGACTGACGAACGTATTCCGAGCCTCGAAGAGCTTGAGCGCGCGCACATTCTGCGCGTGATCGCGGAAACCGATTCGTTGGAGCAAGCCGCCCGCACGCTGGGAATCGATACCTCGACCCTGTATCGAAAGCGCAAACACTACGGTCTCTAGGGATACTCTGAACAAGTCCACGCAGGCGGCATGATGTCCAGAAGGTTTCCAG
>JBDTOS010000368.1:0-2979 GCA_039933095.1 Dokdonella sp. | reverse complement strand
ACGGATAACGGCGCTACCTGGTCTGTGCCGATTCGCGTGGCCGATTCGCTCGCGGTCGGCACGCGCGATCCCGATTCCAATACACCGGTGCGCGACAGCACTCTGGTGCCGCAGATTGCGGCCGCGCCAAACGGATCGTTGTACATCGTTTGGCAGGACGGACGTTTCAGCAACGGTGCGCGCGACGGCATTGCGCTATCGCGATCGAACGATGGTGGCTTGACCTGGTCGGCGCCAGCGCAGATCAACAGCAATCCGCCCGTGGCAGCGTTCTCGCCGTTTGTGCATGTGCGTCGCGACGGCATGATCGGCGTGACTTATTTCGATTTCCGCAGCAACACTCCGGCACCAGCGACCTTGCCAACGGACTACTGGCTTGCGCGAACGACCGATGCGGCCACCTGGCAGGAAAACCGCGTGGCGCAATTCGACCTTGCGTTCGCACCGCGCTCGAACGCGACCCCGACTCCGGCCTACTTCATCGGCGACTACCACGCGCTGACCAGCATCGGTGCGTTGTTCGTACCGTTCTTCGTCCAGACCAACAACGACAACAGCAATCGCACGGATGTCTTCGCTGCGCCGGCGATCTCGGCAACCAGTGCTGCAGTGGCCACTGAGGGGCAGGACCTGACCACGAAGACCGTTGAAGCGACGACGTTCAAGGTTGTGCCGGCCGGACCCGTCGAGATGACTTCCGAATTCAGACGTCGCATCAGCGACAACATTGTCAACAACCTCGATCCAGCCTGGTACGCAGGTTGGAAGGAACGGAATCCTGCTCAGTGACGTGTTGATCGGTACTGCGAGCCCGTCTTGCTTTCACAGAGTTGAAAAGAAAAAGCCCGGGACAAGCCCGGGCTTTCGTTTCTCGGCGCGGCTTCTTCAGCCTATCGCATCAATGCGAATATCTCACAAGCCATGGCGTGTTGTTGGTAACCACGATACGCAGCCTGGCGAGCTGACCAGTTTCGCTGCGATTCGCCATCTGCACCGGGGCGCTGCCACCGGCGAGGTTCATATACCCATCGTTGCCCGCTGCCGAGGCTGATTGCCAGGCAAGCTCGAGCGGATTGCTCTGCAGCTCGACGGTCTGCCATGCGCTGCGTTCGCTCAAACCTTGCGCGTCCGGCGCGACGACGCGCATTGCCACGATATTGCCGAAGCGCGCAAGCTCGATCGAGAACAGACGCTTGCCGAGTGCGGTTTCGCCAGCTGCTATCTGTTGCGGGACGATACCGAGTGTTCTCAGTAACGTGGGTGCTGCGTGCAGCTGTATGACAGCATAGTCATTGTTGCCGCCGTCGAATCCTTCGAGCACGATTGTGATCGGCGTGCCGTCAAAGCCGTCCTTGAACAGATAGAGGATATCGGCCGGCGTATCGTCCGCAGCATTGTTCATCACGTTCGGATCGGTTACACCGCCGGTCGTATTTGCGATGGCCGAGTTGCTGATCACACCATTGCCCTCGGACTGCACGGTCGCCGAGTACAGGTACTGGGCCTGGCCACCGACCGGCAGAGAAGCTGTATCACTGAGCGTGTCGCCCATGCCACCGGAGCAACTCGCTCCTCCGCTTGGCACGCAGGTCCAGCTTCCACCGCCCAGTTGACCCGGCAGTGTGTCGCTGACTGCTGCCATCGCCGCGCTGGGACCCGTCGAGTTGGTTACGTTGATCACGTAGTTGAGCGAATCGCCAACCTGCACGAACTGGCGATTGTCCGTGACCGTTACCGCGACATCGGCTTGCAACGCGATCGTGTCGTCGTCAGTAGCCGTGTTGTCGCTCGTGTCGGTATCGCGCTCATGCAGGTTGTTGTCCACCACATTTGCGGTATTGGAAATCATGCCGGTTGCCGACATGGACAACGTGCAGGTTGCCGCATAGGTCAGTGATCCGCCAACCATGATCGAGCCCGGATCCGAGATGTCACCCGTTGAACCGGCATCGCAGGTGCCATTGCTCGAAACGCAGTTCCACGAGCAGGCGTTGAAGTAGGCCGGATTGAAAGTGTCGGTCATCAGCGTCGTTGCCGAGTTCGGCCCGGCGTTGTGAACGACAATCTGATAGGTCACTGCATTGCCGGGCACGGCTGTCGGCGAGCCGTCCGATTTGGTGATCGACAAGTTGACCAGCCGAATCAGATCGTCGGCGTCATTCGCCGAATTGTTTGCCATCATGGGGTCAGTCGTTCCCGCGGGCGGCGCGATGCTCGCGGTATTGCTGATGATGCTGCTTGTTGTTATGGATGCCACGTTGCATTGCACGCTATACGTGACCGTCGCCGACACCGGCAACGCAACCGTCGCATCGGAAATATTGCCGCTTCCGGACGTTGCGCACGTACCCCCGCCGCTGCCAGTGCACGACCACGTCGGGCAGGTCAGCTCGGCCGGGAAAGAATCAGTGACGGTCGCGCCGGTGACCGCATTCGGTCCCGCGTTGCCGGCGATGATCGTGTAGGTCAATGAGCCTCCGCTATCGACCGTGGCGACGCCATCGGAATTGCTAATCGACAAATCGGCTGAGGAGCCTGCTATCGCCCCGGTGCAATAAATGCTTAAGCAGGCAGCAAAAGGAACTAGGGTTCGGAGCCTGAGGAGCGGCTTGGGCGCATGTGACTTGTTCATAATTTCCCTTCCTGACGATCGCAAGCAACCAGTAACGAACTAACACGCGTGTTCTGAAGACATTCGAAATGTCGATCAGATTCCAGTTGCATACTAGTTGCGGTTGCCTGAACGCTCAGTCCTTACGCTCGAAAGGGCGCATTACGCTAACGCTAAGTTTTTCGATTACCAACCGCCGCCGCCGCCACCGCCGCCACCACCGCCCGATGATCCGCCGCCCCCGCCGCCAGATGACGATCCGGGCGCGGTAGACGATGACGAAATAGCGCCGCTGAGCGACGAGCCAAGGCCGCTGGTGAAATTGCCGATATTGGAGATATTGTTGAGCCCGCCGCCTTGGTACCAGG
>JBDTOS010000367.1:0-2996 GCA_039933095.1 Dokdonella sp. | reverse complement strand
CGACCAATCAATGGAGCCGTTGTTTCTCGATCTATGACACGAACTGCGATGGCGTCGCCAATTCGTCGGGCAATGGCAGTTACTCGCAGCGCTTGACCGTGGCCGAGTCGCAGATGACCGGCCAGGGTATGCCAGGGCCTACCTACAAGTTCGAATCGTGGTATCTCGCTCGCGAAGACATCAATATCTACAACTCGATGGCCACCAAGCGTGTCGTCCCGACGTGGAGCGGTTCGGTGTGGTCGCTTGGCGGTAACGACCAGTATGCGCTCGGACCGGCAATCGATCGCTGGGTCGATCCGACCAATCCGCCGGCCAACGCCAAATCGGCCGAAATCGCGAACAGCGAAGGCCACACCAAGGTTGCTGTGAAGGCGACGGATTTGGGCGGCGGCAACTGGCGTTACGACTACGCCGTCATGAATCTTGACTTCGCACGTGCGCTGATTGATCCGGCGCACGTCACCCAGCCGAATCTGCACTACTTCCACAACTTCGGCTACGACAAGTTCCGTGTGCTGATTGCGCCGAACGTTACCGTCTCCAATTTGGTGTTCAGCGATGGTGATACCGATCCGAACAACGACTGGACGGGTGCGGTCGATGGCGGCCCGATCACCTGGACGGCACCGGTCAACCCGAGCCCGATCGCGAACGTGCCGCCGGTATTGAACCCGTTGAACTGGGGCACGCTGTACAAGTTCTCGTTCGTCGCCAATGCCGCGCCGATTGCGATAACGACGAGCCTGCATATCGCGGAGGCTGGCGATCCGGTCAGCTACGAGGCGGTAGTACTCGGCCCGTCGAGTGATGAAGTGCTCGCCAGCGGCTTCGACGGCGCCGTGCCGACCTCGGCGCTGCCGGTGCCTCTGGATTGGAGCAAGTAATCGCCGATACGCTTCGCTGGTCCTGTTTTTCTCGATACCCGCGCCTCGTTGAGGTGCGGGTATTTTTTCGCCAATTTGTTGTCCACAGCGGCTTGTGACAAATCATGACGGATGTAACTTTCTGAGTTGATGCCGGCTGCGTGGTTCTCGTTCATCGCCAAAACAAGATTCCTGCCGCGCCCATCGGTTCGCCTGTCGCCCAGCAAGGGTAGGCCGCGAGCTACAATGCGTCAGTCCTCGAGCCGGTAGCAAATGACACTCCCTTAGGTTGCGTCGATATTGAAACCCCAACCTCTACCTCAGCTCGGACGCACGCGATCACATAGCCTGAACCCAATACGGCCAACTGATATCGATATTCGACGGTTCTTGAGTTTCCCGATGCTGGTTTATATGCGTGCGCTCGCGCTCGCAGCCTTCGTCACCATGGCGTCGGCGGAGCCTATCGCGTCGGCGGACGCGGCGCCGTGGGACGACGGTTTCATCGAGCAGGTGAGTCACGTGCTTGCAGCGCCGGTCAAACAGACATGGTCAGCATGGGGAGGCAGCATTGGCGTCCGCTGGAACAACGATCTGTTCCACGGCATGGGCATCACCACCCGTTCCGACGGACCGATTGCAAAGTCCGACCCGCGTCGCCACCAGTGGTTCGCGCTGCGCGAAAGCGGCGGGCTCGAATTTGCCGTCGCCAACGGATCGCTGCGGCATTTCAACGGCGGCTCGCTACAGATGCGCGGCGGCTACGTGTTGCACCTGCGCGACGGTAGCAATATCGACTTGCGCGACGCGACGTTCCGGGTGCGAGCCGGCGATACGAGCAAGCTCGATCTGGTCAGCAGCGACGGCAATATCTGGCTGTACACCGACCGGATCATGTTCGAGCTTTCCAACCGCGAGCAGACGATGGCGATTCGCGCGGCCGACCTGCGCATCATGCCGGCGCTGGCCGCGCGCATTGGCGACCCGAAACTTGCCGATCTCGAAGTCGGCGATGTCACCATGAACACCGAGGTGTACGTCGCTGGAAACAGCAATCTGCTCGATCCGGATCTGACTTGTGATCCATATCCGTGGCCGGGCGTCGCCGTACCCGACACCAGCGACACCTACAAGGTCGATCTCTTCATGAAATCGATTTACGTGTCTCCTGCAGGTTGTCAGCAAGCCCTTGCAGGCGGAAACTGCGACGGCCCGGGTGGCGCGACCAACGGTTTTGCGTCGCTGGTGCCGTCAGCCACTCTGGTCAACAACAGGAACGACGGCAGCGCGGTCGCCACCATTCCCGGTGATCCGCTGGGCACGAGTTCGGCGCTCTACGCCGCCAATATTCCCTGGTACACGATGTTTGGTCGCTACAACACCAATCCGCCGATCAACGCGCCCTACTACAACGATCAACATCCCTACCTGATCTGGAACCTGTACCGCGTCGCCGCCGATGGCAGTATCGACCAGATTGGTCGCTCCGGCGTCAAGCATGCATTCCTGACCATCAATCAAAACTGCAGTATGCAATGTGCCAGCTACAACCCCAGCCATGAGGTGGCTCTCGGTTGCGAGGATACCTATGGCACCAGCAACAACGATCAGACGGTCGACATGGGGCCGCGTTCGGAGATACTCCCGGCGAGCGGAATCTGGGGTCGGTGCGGCTCAATCTGGAACCCGCTTACTGGCGACGCCCCCGGTACCTGCACGGGAAGCTACAACACCAGTGACCCCAACAACAACACGACCTGGACCCAGCGCATGCTGACGCGCGAATCGCAACTGGATCCGTCTGCCAATCCGAATGCCACGTACTACTTCGAGTCGTGGTACGCGGTCCGCGACGACATCGATATCTACAACTCGATGGCAACGATGACCGGCGTTCCAACCTGGAACCTGGCCAGCCACAACTGGGCGTTCTACTCGCAGGCCAATTACCGACTTGGGCCGGCGATTGATCGCTGGGTAAGCCCCACAGCACCGCCGGCTAATGCGAAATCTGCCGAGATTTTCAACAGCGAAGGGCACGCCAAGGTTGCGGTCAAGGCGACCGACCTGGGCGGCGGGAACTGGCGTTACGACTATGCAGTGATGAATCTCGACTTTGCACGCGGGTTG
>JBDTOS010000366.1:0-3005 GCA_039933095.1 Dokdonella sp. | reverse complement strand
ACCTGGGTCTGGCGGGCGATCTGGCAGCGAATGATCGAGCGTTCGACATGGTCTACGGCGAGCTTCGGCGCAGTGCGCAGCGGCAAATGCGGCGTGGCCTCGATGCCGCGACCTTGAGTCCGACAGGACTGGTCAGCGAGGTTTTTCTCAAATTCAATGATGCAATGCCGCGCGTCAACGACCGCGCGCATTTTTATTCCCTGGCAGCCCGGGCCATGCGGCAGATACTGCTCGATCATCAGCGCGACAAGCAAGCGATCAAGCGCGGCGGCAATCAATCTCCCGTTGAACTCACCAGCGAACCGTTTGGACCGGACGGCGATGCGCTCGATTATTTTGCCCTTGATCAGGCGCTCGAAACGCTGCGGAAGATCGACGAGCGCGCCGCCCAGGTCGTCGAGTGGCACTTTTTCTCGGGCCTGAATTTTTTCGAAATCGCCGAGTTACTCGGCGTGAGCGACAAGACCGCGCGCCGCGATTGGGACAGCGCGCGCGCGTTCCTTCTGATGCAGTTGTCTCCAGGTTAGTCGGATTTATCCACTATCGTTGCGGCTACCGTGCGTGCTGTCTGGGCATGACGGATTCCAGATCAATGGTCGAAACCGCTGCGCTGAATCAGGTCGGTAATGGAGATAAGCACACCACCCCCCATCAGCATGCAAGGTGATAGCTGGAGCGATGCGTCGAAGCAGCCACCGTCGGTAAAGTCGACCCCCGAATCGACAGGAACCAACAGCAACTCCGTCAGGGTGGGAATTCCTCCGGCGATGGCATCAACCGAAATCTGACAATAGAAATCCGTGGGGATATCGAGCGGGCTCGTGGTCATCTGCATGACGACATAGTGGCCTGTGTCGTCAACCGCGCACTCACCACCATTGATGCCGTTCGCGGAGACGGCCAGCATCATGGTGGGATCAAACAGGATACGAATCTTGAAGCTGAAGACAGGCTCCGATGCTTTGCGCGTGAATTTCACCGGAATCGGCCCCAGTCCTGCACCCGGCGATATGCCTGTCACTTCGCTGACCAAGATGTTTCCACCAGCGATAGCCACCGAGCTGATCGCGAGTCCCAAGGCAAGGCCCACGCGCCGCGCGCGTTTCCACAAAACGATCGAACCCGTTTTCATTGCTGCATTCCCCTGTCGATGCGCGACGACTATGGCACAAGGAATTGCGATCCGAGTACCGGCAACCTACTCGGTGCCGTCGACAAAAATCGAGTCGATCGACAGGGCGGTTCCGACCTCGGAAGTATTCCCTGCCGCATCCGTTGCAGTGGCGCTGATCACGGCGCCAGCCAGTTGGGTTGGAACGGTAATAGGCAGACTGAAAGCCGTCGGTCCGTTACCCACGTTGATCGTGGTCTGGGTCAGAAATACTTCGGCGTGGCCGCGCTTACCAGATGTATTGGCGGAGCTGCTGAAGTACAGGTCAATGCGATGCGGTCCCGATTGCGTGTTGAGAACACCGCTGACGATCGCTGGGCGATTGGTCGAACCCGCTGCGCTATAGACAAGTCCCTTGAGTACCGGAAAATTCTGCAAATGATTCGGGCCTTCGTCAGTATCGCCGGGATCGTTTGGCGTCGGCCCGATCGCACCATTGGTCGGCAGCAAGTCGATATCCATCGCTGTACCGCTGGCTCCGTTGTCGTAAACCAGATTTGCGTTGACCGAATTTCCGAGCGCGCTGTCGCCCTTCACCACGATGCCGCCTGCGCCGTTGAAGCGCACCGTGTTGCCCGCAATCGATCCTCCATTCCCACTCGCACCGATGATGTTGCCCTGCCCGGTCACCAATATCCCGTTGGCGCTGTTGAAGAAACCACCGTTTATGTTGGTGACACCAACGAAGTTTTGCTGAATCACGTTGCCGGTGCTGCCGAGGCCGTTGAGCCACACGTTGGTGATCGTGTTGCCGGCGATGCGATTGCCGACTATCTGGCATCCCGAGCCGGCATTGTTGATGCCAAAGGCATTGGCGAGTTGGGTATGGCCGTCGCGCGCCAGGCCGATCAAGTTGTTGACGATCTGACAGGTGGTAAATGAGGTGGTGGCATTGCTCGAATTATCGATACCGCTGTTTGCGGCATCGCCGATGACGTTGCGATCGCCCAGTGCGATGCCACCGATACTCAGTGCGCCGCTCGCATTCGAACCAATCGTGATCGCATTGAAGTCTGCACCCGGCAATGCAATCGCACCGGCATTGCCTCCAAATTGATTGCCGGCGATCAGGCTGCCCTGACCACCAAGGATACGAACCGGCTGACTGAATCCGCCGATCGCCAATCCGCGCAGGCTCAAACTGGCGAAGCTGTTGGCCGGCACGGTGAATCCGCTGGAGAGCGTTCCCGATGCCGGCTTGATGACAATACAGAGGTTGGCATTGAACGCAGTCGGATCGGTATTGACCGTCGAGGTCGGCTGGGTGCTGCCATCGATCGTCATCCGGCCGACGATCGTCGGCAAAATAGCGGTCAACGAAATCACGGCCGGACAAATCGGCACGTTGGCTTGATTGCGAATATCGAACTTGATCAATTTCGGTGGCGACAAACTGCCATTGGCGAGCGTGATCGCATCGCGCAGTGAACCCGCTCCACTATCGAGTGTGTTGCTGACGATGAAGGTGGTCTGATCGGTGATCACGGATTCGTACGCGCCGCGATCCGGCACGCTTCCGATGATGCGCGCATGGCCTTCGATATCGGTTGCCGGCTCGCCGCCCGGACTGAACAACGTGCCGCTATTGATGGCCGGCGACAGCGGGTTGGTCTGCAGGCGATAGTTGTTGTTGAGAGGGTCGATCCAACCTGGCGCTGCGTTAATCTGGTTCTGGACGACGACGTTCGCGCCGGTGATGAAGTGGCTCTGAAACACATCATTCACGAGCGATACTGTCGTACCGGAATCAAGTACACCTGCGAAATCAGTGGCCCCGCTGCTGGAGTTCCAGAGAATGCTGTTGTAGACCGAAAATGATGTCGCTTGGCCATTA
>JBDTOS010000365.1:0-3009 GCA_039933095.1 Dokdonella sp. | reverse complement strand
CGATCCGCATCGTGGTCGGTTAGGGTGCGCGAACGATCCTGTAAAATCAAGCCTATAGCGACACTTTTCATTCCAATTCCGAGGTTTTGATCAACAAATCGATCAAACACGAAGACTTTTGCGAGGACCGTGCCAACTGCGTCACGGATTGCCGTCTCGATATCGCTCCAGGCAATACTTTCCACCAGAACGACGGCAATATCGCGGCGCACTGTCGGGAAGCGCGACAACTCACCGGCAAGCGGCACGACCCGGCGGGCGAGCGTTGCGATATCAAGCTCGAATATATACGCATCATCGTCAAGATCGAGCACTTTTTGCAGTCGCGGGTCGAGCGCGCCGACATGGCCAACGACCTCGTCATCGCGCACGACTGTCGCGCAACGACCGGGATGCAGCCAAGTCGGACCGCCAGCTCGAAACTGGAATTCATCGGCTGCCGAACCGCTCAACGCAAGCAGTGATTCGACGTCGCCCTTTATATCGAAGAAATCAATCTCGCGGCGTGACGCGCCCCACTGCTCGCGATCGACATTACCGATGGCGACGCCGGCGATGCGATCAGTTTCGATAGGCGCTGCTTCTACCGGCGTTGTTCCGATCGGCGCTGTGTCGCCGACACGGTAACTGCGACCGACCTCGAAAAGACGAACACGCGTCTGCTGGCGATTTCGGTTCGCAGTCAGCGCAGCCAGCAAACCCGGCAATAAACTGGTCCGCATGACCGCGAGGTCGCCCGATAGCGGATTGGCCAGGGCAACGCTGCCCGTGTTCATGCCCCATTTTTCGAGTAGATCGGCCGCGACAAACGCATAGGTGATCGCTTCGGCATAGTCACGCGCGGCAAGTTGCGCACGCATGTCCGTCACCGCCACGCGATCTTCGCGCGGCGCGGTCAACGCGAGTTCCCCACGCGGTGTCTGCGTCGGAATATTCTGGTAGCCGTGCAGGCGTGCGACTTCCTCGATCAGGTCTTCCTCGATCGCGATATCGAAACGCGAACCGGGCGGCGTCGCCAGCCAGCCGTCATCCTGTGTGATCACATCCATGCCAAGCGTCGAAAGAATGCAGGTCACTTCCGAATCGGCAACATCGATGCCGAGAATTCGCGCAAGACGCGCACGACGCAGATGCACCTGCACGCGCTGAGGCAACCGACCTGGTTCGATCGCTTCGACGACTGGCCCTGCTGATCCTCCAGCGATATCGAGAATCAAACGGGTCGCACGCTCGATTGCCAATCCCGGCAAGTCCGGATCGACACCTCGCTCGAAGCGATGCGAGGCATCGGTATGAAGACCGAGTTTGCGCGCGCGCCCGGCGATGCTTCCCGGCGCAAAGTGTGCACTTTCGAGAAACACGTCGACGCTCGCATCGCTCACGCGCGAATCGAATCCACCCATGATGCCGCCGAGCGCCAGCGCCTTGGAATCATCGGCGATAACGACAAACTCGTCAGTCAATATGACCTCACGTTCATCGAGCAAGGTCAGTTTTTCGCCAACGCGCGCGCGCCTAACGACGACCCTACCGTCGATCTTCGTCGAATCGAATGCGTGCATCGGCTGGCCGGTTTCGAGCATGACGTAGGCGGTCACATCGACGATCGCGCTGATCGGACGAATACCGCCGCGACGCAAGCGTTCCCTCATCCATAGCGGCGACTCGGCGCGCGGGTTCACACCGCGAACAAGCCGGCCACAGTAACGCGGACAATCGACTGGCGCTTCGAGTCGCACGTCGATGCGGTCATTGTTTCTCGCGACAACAGGCTCAGATTCCTGGAGGTGCGCGCTGCTGCCTAGTTCCGCCGCAACTTCGAGCGCAAGTCCACGCATACCGAGGCAATCGGGTCGATTCGGCGTCAACTTCAATTCGATGCTTGCATCGGGCAGACCCAGAAACTCGCGCAGGGGTTGACCGGCAGGTGCGTCCGCCGGGAGTTCGAGCAAACCGCTGGCATCAGCATCGAGGCCGAGCTCCTTAGCCGAGCACAACATGCCGAACGATTCGACGCCGCGCAGCTTGGCGGCCTTGATCGCCAAGCCGCCTACGTTGGAACCTACCGTTGCCAGCGGAGCCTTCAAGCCAATCCGCGCATTCGGCGCGCCGCAGACGATCTGCAAGGAGTCGCCCGTGCCAATATCGACTTTGCAGACTTGCAGCTTGTCGGCATCGGGGTGTTTTTCGGCGGCGATGATTTCGCCGACCACGACGCCGTCGAGTCCGAACCCGAGTTCGCTCACGGACTCGACTTCCAGACCCGCCATGGTCAAGCGCTCGACCAGCTCAGCTCGGCTGACGTCGATCGCGACGAGTTCTCGCAGCCAGTTTTCGGAAAACTTCATCGCAGCAGCCGTGGAAGTGGATTTCGCGGATCAGGCGAACTGGCGCAGAAAGCGCAGATCGTTTTCGAAGAACGCGCGCAGATCGCGCACTCCGTAACGCAGCATGGCGAAGCGTTCGACACCAAGACCGAATGCGAAGCCTGTGTAACGTTCCGGATCGATGCCGCAATTCCTCAGGACATTCGGATGGACCATGCCGCAGCCGAGCACTTCGAGCCAACGTGTCGGTCCATCGCCATCGCTCCAGCCGATATCGACTTCGGCCGATGGCTCGGTGAACGGGAAATAGCTTGGCCGCAGACGCATTTCGAAATCGCGCTCGAAAAATCCGCGCACGAATTCGGCCAGGGTTCCCTTGAGATCCGCAAAGCTCGACGTATCGTCGACCAGTAGGCCCTCGACCTGGTGAAACATCGGCGAGTGGGTCTGATCGGAATCGCTGCGATAGACCTTGCCCGGCGCGATGATGCGGATCGGCGGCGTGCGCCCGGTCATCGTGCGTACCTGCACCGGCGATGTATGCGTGCGCAACAGCCGGCCATCGGGGAAATAAAACGTATCGTGCATCGTTCGTGCCGGATGATCGGGCGGGAAATTCAGTGCTTCGAAATTGTGCCAGTCGTCCTCGATTTCCGGACCATCGACGCGCTCATAACCGAGC
>JBDTOS010000364.1:0-3036 GCA_039933095.1 Dokdonella sp. | reverse complement strand
TGTACGCGACGATGCTGATCGCGATCCCGACCGGGGTGAAGGTGTTCAACTGGGTTACCACGATGTGGCGAGGCTCGATGACATTCGAGACGCCGATGTTGTTCGCGATCGCATTCGTCATCCTGTTCACGATCGGCGGTTTCTCCGGCGTCATGCTGGCGCTGGTACCGGCAGACTTCCAGTATCAGGATACCTATTTCGTCGTTGCCCACTTCCACTACGTGCTGGTAACCGGGGCGATTTTCTCGATCATGGCGGCGACGTATTACTGGTTACCGAAATGGTCGGGCAACATGTATTCGGAGCGCTGGGGCAAGATCCATTTCTGGATGAGCACGATCTCGGTCAACGTGCTGTTCTTTCCGCAGCACTTCCTTGGTCTGGCTGGCATGCCGCGCCGCATTCCCGACTACAACGTCGCGTTTGCCGACTTCAACATGATCAGCTCGATCGGTGGATTCTGGTTCGGCGCGAGCCAGCTGCTGTTCGTCGGCATCGTCATCCACTGCGTTTATTTCTCGAAGGTGCGCGCACCGGCGCGAGTTTGGGAAGGTGCGCGCGGTCTTGAATGGACGCTGTCGTCGCCACCGCCGTATCACTCGTTCAATACGCCGCCGGTGCTTGGACCCGACAGCCTGGCCCACGGTGACGTCACGCACTGATGGCAAACGCAGTGATGCCATCAGTGCGTGACGTGCAACGCCGCGCTGCAAAGCGCACGGCGGCGTTGGTTGCGCTGGTCGCAGTAGGAATTTTCGTGCTGAGCATTGCCGAGGTGCTGTTCAAGTGGTGACTCCGGTCGGCAATCATCCGGTCGCCAACAAGCGGTCCAGTCGCGGGGTGCTGCGCGTCACCTTGATCGTGTGCGCGGCAGCGTTCCTGTTCGGCTTCGCGATGGTGCCGATCTACCGCATCACCTGCGAGCACATTCTTGGCATCAAGCTCGCGGAGAGCGCGGTCAGCAAGGAGTCGGCCGATGCGATCGTGGTGGATGATTCGCGCACTATCAAGGTGCAGTTCGTTGCCACCGTCAACAGCAAATTGCCATGGGCATTTCGACCCGAAGTTACCGAGGTTGAGGTGCATCCGGGCAAGTTGACCGAAGTGTGGTTCGACGCAACCAACCAATCCCGCGAAGGCATTGTCGGCAACGCCGTGCCGAGCATCGCGCCGAGCACAGCGTCGCTGTATTTCAACAAGACCGAATGTTTCTGTTTCACCGAACAGGTGTTGCAGGCTGGCGAATCGCGGCGCATGCCGGTCAAGTTTTTCGTCGATCCGAAACTGCCCAGAGCGGTGACCGAATTGACCCTGTCCTATACTTTTTACGAAAACGCGGTCGCCACCCGACGGCTTGCGGAAACCGGCTCGCCGCTTCCCCCGGCAGGCTGATCCCATCATTCAACGACTCACAGCGTAGAGGTTCAGCGGTCATGGCCAACACACCCGGTGCTTACTACATCCCGCATGGGAGCCATTGGCCGATCGTCGGCTCGATCGGCCTTTCCAGCACGATGATTGGCGCCGCCCATTGGGTCAACGACGATCCCGGCATGCTCGGCCGACCGCTGATGTTTTTCGGCCTCGCCGTCATCGTGTTCATGATGATCGGCTGGTTCGGTACGGTCATTCGCGAATCGGTGCGCGGTACCTACAACAGCCAGGTCGATGTGTCGTTCCGCATGGGCATGATCTGGTTCATCTTCTCCGAGGTCATGTTCTTCGCCGCGTTTTTCGGTGCATTGTTCTACACGCGCAACTATTCGATACCGTGGCTTGGTGGTGAAGGCCACGGCGCGCTGACGAATTTCTTCCTGTGGAAAGATTTCATGCCGGCGTGGCCGTCCAACGGACCGGCAGAAATCGGTGGTGCGTTCGAGACGATTCCGGCGTGGGGCGTGCCGCTGCTCAATACACTGATTCTGCTGACATCGGGCGTGACGATCACGATCGCGCATCATGCGTTGCGCTCGGGCAATCGCCGTCAGCTGATGATCTGGCTGGCCGCGACGATCCTGCTCGGCGTCACCTTCCTCTATTACCAGGCCCACGAGTACATGGAGGCCTACAACCATCTGAACCTGACCCTCGGTAGCGGCATCTATGGTTCGACGTTCTTCATGTTGACCGGATTCCACGGCCTGCACGTGACCCTCGGCGCGATCATGCTGACGATCATCTGGTTGCGCTGCGCGAAAGGTCATTTCACCAAGGATCATCACTTCGGCTTCGAAGCGGTCGCCTGGTATTGGCACTTTGTCGACGTGGTGTGGTTGGGATTGTTTGTGTTCGTGTACGTGCTGTAAGAGCGTGAGTCGCCCGCTGCGCGGGCAGGCAGTCGCCGGCGTTGCCGGCTGTGAGTCGGCGGCTGAGCCGCCTGTTAGAAAGTGAGGTACGGGGTGTGCGCCTCGCTGACAACCGCGTGGCTACAACGAACATCTGGCAGGTGGCGCAGCCACCGACTGACAGTCCGCGCAGCGGACGACTAACGCTTCTTCGCTACCCAACTCCATGCGGCTTGATCACGCCGGCCCAGATTCCCAGGATCACCAGGGCGATCAGCAGCACGGACAAGCCGATTCGGCGGGTAAGGGCCTTGACCATGCGGTCGCTTTCGCCCTTGTCGGTCATCATGAAATACAGACCGGCCGCAAGGTTGTAGACAATCGCCAGCAGAAAAATGACGATCAGGACTTTACTGAGCATGGTGGACAAATCCGGCCAAACAGCGTCGGGCGCTGCGCTCGCGAGTATAACGTTTCCGTGAGCGCGCATTGGCGCAGGCCGCGTTGGTGGGCCTTTGCACTGACGATCGTGGGCGTCGCTTTGTTCGTGCGCGCCGGCTTCTGGCACCTCGATCGCGCTGATGAAAAAGACCGTCTGCTGACGGCGTTCGCGCAAGCCACCACGGCCGCACCGACGACGCTTGAACAAGCGCGCCGAATAGCATCGGCGACGACTTTCCCACGCGTCGCCATCAGCGGCCACTACGATTCCGCGCACACTTATCTGCTCGACGATCAAACCCGAGGCGGC
>JBDTOS010000363.1:0-3036 GCA_039933095.1 Dokdonella sp. | reverse complement strand
GCACGCATCGACTGGGTCGAAGGCGTGCACGGTACCGGTCTGTCGATCGATCTGCCGCAAGCACCGAAACCGGTGCGCTCAATCGATGTGCAAACGCTCAAGCGTCGCATCGACGCCGGCGACATCACCGTGCTCGATGTTCGCCCCGCCCCCGATGGCGCGCACGCGCCCTTCCCTGCGGCGCAGGTACTCGACTCCGCATCCCACGATCAGATCGCCAAGCTGCCAAAAGACACACCGCTCGCCTTCCTCTGCCACCACGGCAACTCCAGCCGCAGCGCAGCCGAACACTTCCGCGAACACGGCTTCACCAATGTCTGGAATGTCGAAGGCGGCATCGACGCCTGGTCGCGCGAAATCGATCCGTCGGTGCCGGCTTATTGATGGTGGGAATCGACGTGGCGACATCCCTAAGTCACACCGGACATCTGGCTCAGGCGAACCTACTGTCGCCTTGAATTGCTGACTGCACCGGTACATCGTGGGAGAGTTGTGTTTGGCCATGATGACATCTCCCGAAGGTTGGTTCAGGTGCCCACTAAAGCGGAGGAACTATCGATTCTGCTTGCATGAATTGCTAGCTCTCTGACTTGGACGTATGGGGCAATTGGCTTGGATCATTGTGCCTAACGACTTTCAGGTGCAGCGCATAGAACGATGAGGGGGCCACGACACCACCTCGCAATTGCTGCTTCTCGCGAGCTGCATATACCCGAAGTCCGAGCAGATCCAGCTGCGTCAGCTCCTCTGCGAGAGATTTTTGAGCTTCAATTCTCTCGTAAGGTTCGTTTATCCCGAGGTCGACCCAGTCTGTAAGGTCTTGCAAGAAGCTGCCGACAGAGCCGAGTTCTTCCTCCGAGAGATCAGTCGGATAGTCGTCGTAGCGGCCATGGCAGTTCGAACTAAGGTCTAGCAGAGCTTTGGCTGACGAGACTAAGAAAAGATGCTGCGGAATCTCGGCAGAATTACGGACGATCTTGACCGGCTCTGGGTCCTTTGAGCGACCAAGCCTCTCTTTGACCCACTTCTCGTGATTGGCCTTTAATTGGCGCAGTGTCTCCGCATCGAATGTCTCTGACTGGTCGTCGACGAGCTTGTGATGCACGCGGCACAAGAGAATGAGATTGCCAAGGTCATCAATTGCCCCCGCGGCGAGATTCGTGTCGTAGCGCGGACCGGTGAGTGCGCCAGAGACAATGTGACACTCGTCTCCAACCACCGACTCAGAATCCAGATCGGATGCATCGACAACGAGGTGTGTCTTGCAGAATGCGCACAAGTTGCCGGACCGGCCCCAGAGCACTTTCCTAGTCTTGTCGGTGATGCTCATTTACAACCGATGCTCACCTTCCTCCGCATGCATGTCAATCCGAAAAATTCTGCGCAGGGTCAGTCGCTTTCCCGATCCACTCGCAGATCTCGCTGCTGTCAGCACATCTGTGCATATTCGCGATTCCGAGTAGCTACCCTTTAGCACGCGCGGTGCCAGAAGCTGATGGCTGGCCACCATCGCCATTCCAGTATGTTGATCTGCGAAGGCCGCGACCTCGCCGGTAACGCTGATCGCGCCAGCAAGTTCATACTTCGCCGAGCTTCTTCCCTCGGAGCCGGCGATGCAGGCGGAGCACGATTCGCAGACGACGGTGTTTGAACACGATTCGGCGCTTGGGTGCTGGAGCGTGGCGATGCGGCGCGTGCATCCGGCGTTGCGCGGAATTGTCTGCCAGTTGTGGCACGGGGCGGGACGCGTTGCCTATCAGCGCGATCGCATTCTTCCGCGTGCGCAAAGTTATCTGCTGATCAATCTCGGACCGCCGCAGTACATGGTGCTCGCGGGCACACCCGAAATTCGCGTGGTGTTCGACGACATCTGGTACTCCGGCATCAGCGAGGTTCCTATCGATTGCGAGGCGCCGCATGGCAACGTGTTGCTCGGCGTTGCGTTCAGTGCAACCGGCGCCGCCGCGTTGTTGCCGCAATCGCAGTCGGCGCTGGCCAATCGCACCGGTTCGTTCGCCGATCTGTTCGGTGTTGGCGCGCTGGCATTGCGTGAGCGTCTGCTGGAAACACCCGATGCGGTTCGTCGCCTCGCTGTGGTCGAGCAGTGGCTACTCGATATCTGCGTGTCGGGGCGCCACGTCCATCCGCTCGTCGATTGGGCTGTGCGCCGGATCGCCGCTAGCGGCGGCCATGTGCGAACCGCGCAACTAGCGAGCGATGCCGGCATCAGCCGCAAGCATCTGGCCGGATTGTTTCGCGACAAGGTTGGTCTAACGCCGAAGTCGATCGCGCGCATCCATCGTTTCCAGCGCGCGCTCGACGCTGTGCAGGTCAATCGCACTGTCGACTGGAGCGAGCTTGCCGATCGTTGCGGCTACTACGATCAATCGCATCTGATCCACGATTTCCAGCAATTCGCCGGCATGTCGCCCGGAGAATTCGCGCGTCAGGCGCAGCCCGATCTGGGTAGCGTCGTGCTCAGGTGACATTTTTCCAAGACGCGGGCAAAAGCTGCGCCTAGACTTTGTTCGACGTGAGCTCGATTCACGTCATTCGTTTCGTTTCCGACAAGGGGAGAATCTGTCATGCCGCAAGTCAATTTTCTGGCCATCATCACCGCCGCCATCGCTGCCTTCGTGCTCGGCGGCCTTTGGTATTCGCCGCTACTGTTCGGCAAGGTCTGGCAACGCGAAGTCGGGCTGAGCGACGAGGATATGAAGCGCGGCAACATGGCGCGCATCTTCGGCACGGCGTTGATCCTGAGCCTGATCGCCTCGTTCGTGTTCGCGGTGTTTCTCGGACCGCGTCCGCCGATGGCGCTGGGACTCGGCGCGGGGTTCTCGGCCGGTTTGTGCTGGGTCGCGTCAAGCTTCGGTATCAACTACCTGTTCGCGCGTCGCAGCTTCAAGCTGTTCCTGATCGATGGCGGTTATCACACGCTGCAATTCACGATCATTGGTCTGATCATCGCGTTGTGGCCATAGATATCCGCCATGGGTAACGCATCGACAAGCACGCTGAAGGATGGCGACCACT
>JBDTOS010000362.1:0-3043 GCA_039933095.1 Dokdonella sp. | reverse complement strand
ACGGCGAGGTCGGACAAATACGTCGCGTAACTGAAGTCGCTGAGTGCGCGCGAGATTCCGACCAGCGACTCGCTGTCCCACGCCGTGACGATCAGGTTCGCATTGGCGAGCATCGCCGCGAAACGCTCGCGATCCTCGATCGGCCGGCGTTCGCCGAGCGTCGAGGCGCGATACAGATCGATCGCGACATCGAGATCGACGCGCTCGCCGATGCGATAGACAATCATGCTCACTACTCCGTTGCGTTGCTCGCGATCAGCCTCCGCACCGATGGCGGCACCGAATTCGGTCCGGACAATCCAGCAGGCAAATCGTCCGCCGCGATCGGTGCACCGTAATGCGGTTGCAGCGGCACGGTTCCGGCCCAGATCGGCAGGTTTACATCGGCGGGATTGTCCTTGGGTCCGCCGTTGCGGATTTTTGCGCTGGCTTCGGCGATGGTAAATCGCAATACCGACGTCGCTGCGAGTTCCTGCGCGTCGGGTGCGCGCGACTCGATCGCGCGACCGGGAATGATCGCTTCGACAAAGCGTGCGAGTGCCGCGCGCTTGGCGTCGAGATCGGTAATCGGCAGGGCATTGCCGAAAGCGACCACCGATCGGTAGTTGACCGAGTGATCGAAATGCGAGCGTGCGAGCACCAAACCGTCGACCACCGTTACGCACACGCAAGCATCGATCCCTGTTCCAACGGTCTTCAGCAATCGGCTCGCAATCGAGCCATGCAGCAGCAAGTCTGCGCCGTCGCGCACATACAGCATCGGAATGACGAAAGGTTGGCCATCGTTGGCGAACGACACATGAGCGAGCCATGCGGCATCGAACACGGCGTGGATGCTGGTCGCGTCGTAGTGCGCGCGCTGCCTTACGCGGATGACTTTCGATCGGGCTGTTCGTTTCATCGGCGCAAGGCTCCAGTAGGTTTGATCGACACGCGTCTGCTTCGGGCGCGCAATCACGTCGGGCAATCCGCATGGATATCCTGCATCAATGAATTGGTACTATGGAGTTCCACTATCAGCGCCAACGACGGAGCCAATCGTGTACCTCGATCTCGACGGCCAGGGCCCGCGTTATGGACAACTGATCCGCGCATTCAAGAATGCAATTCTCGATGGGCGTTTGCCGGCGGATGCGCGCCTGCCGGCGAGTCGAGCGCTCGCGCGCGATCTCGAACTCTCGCGCAACACCGTGCTCGCCGCCTACGAGCAACTACAGGCCGAAGGATTCCTCGTCGGCAAGGTCGGTTCCGGCAGCTACGTCGGATCGATCGTGCCGGGCAAATCGAGCACGCGGCGAGCGGCGGCAATTCCGGCCGCACCGTTGTCGCCGTTTGCGCGGCGCGCGCTGGCTGCCGGCGACGGTGCCTTCATTCCGGGTCGCCAGCACATCGGATTGCGCTACAACCTGCAGTATGGAACTCCACTGACCAATCCGGCGTTGGCGAGCGCGTGGCGGCGCGAGCTCAATCGCGCCGCCGAGCACGCCGAGTTCGACTATCCCGATGCGCAAGGCTTGCCGGCGTTGCGCGAAAACATCTGCGATTACCTCGCGCGTCGGCGTGGCGTGAAGGCCGAGCCGGGCGACGTGCTGATCGTATCCGGCACCCAGCAAGCGTTCGCACTCGCGGCGCGCGTGCTGCTGTCGGCGGGCGACGGGGTCGCACTCGAAGACCCGCATTACCGCGGCGCGCGTCAGGCATTCGTCGCCCAGGGCGCACGCGTACACGGCTGCCGAGTCGATGCGGAAGGCGTCGTGCCGGAATCGCTGCCGGCCAGCGCGCGGCTTGCGGTGATCACGCCCTCGCATCAGTTCCCAACCGGCGCGCTACTGCCGCTATCGCGGCGCATGGCCCTGCTCGAATGGGCGGCAGCGCGGAGCGCATGGCTGGTCGAGGATGATTACGACGGCGAGTTCCGTTATGGCGGCCGTCCACTCGCGGCGCTCAAGTCGCTCGATCGCGATGATCGTGTCATCTATATCGGCAGCTTCTCGAAAGCGCTGTTCCCGGCGCTGCGGCTTGGCTACATGGTCATTCCCGCTGCGCTGCGTCAGGCCATGGTCGCGGCCAAGTGGCTCGAAGATCGCGGTTGCGCGCCGCTCGAACAAGCCGCGCTCGCACGCTTCATCGCCGATGGCGGATTCGAGCGCCATCTGCGCCGTGCCGCGCAAACACTGCGCGCGCGCCGCACTGCGATGTTGACCGGACTGCAACGTCACGCCGCCGGTTGCGTCGAAGTCGCCGACTCACACGCCGGCATGCACATCACCGCGTGGCTCAACGGCATGAGCCATGCCGACGCCGAGCGCCTCGTCGCGCATGCGCGCGAACGCGGACTCGGTCTGTACACGCTTGCGCCGTACTACCTCAAACCGCCATCGCGCCCCGGTCTGCTGCTCGGCTACGCTGGCCTGCCGCCCGCCGATGTCGAGGCCGCGATGCGCTTGTTCGGCAAGTGCTTGCGCGAATTGGGATTCGCGTAACAGCGCAATCAGTGCGCCTTCGCAGGTTGTGGGTGGACGAAGCAATCCCCAACTACGTCAGCAAGGAAGCTCAGTATCAGAACGCAGGCCGCATAATAGGCGACCTTCCGAATCACGAATCGAAAATCACCCACCCATGGGCGGCTATAGCTCCACCTCCGAACCAATCCGATTCGAGCGCGACTGCGACGCCGTCATGGTGCCGCAGGGCGAGGTCGTGCGCTTGCCGGCTGGACAAGCGGGATACATCACCCAGGCGCTCGGAGGCAGCCTCACGGTGTTTGTCGACGGCAACCTGTTTCGTATCACCGGCGAGGATGCGGACGCGATCGGCAAGACCAAACCAGCGCCGCTCGAATTACCGCCCGATGCCGCCGATGCCGATGTCGAGCGTGTCGTCTGGGATCAATTGCGTACCTGTTTCGATCCGGAAATTCCCGTCAATATCGTCGATCTCGGCCTCGTCTACGATTGCGATCTCGAACGCGCCGACGATGGCAGCCGCAAGGTCAATGTGCGCATGACACTTACCGCGCCGGGTTGCGGCATGGGCGACATCC
>JBDTOS010000361.1:0-3043 GCA_039933095.1 Dokdonella sp. | reverse complement strand
CTTGGTATATGGATATCAAGGTGCTCGGCATGGCCGCAATCGCGGCCCTCGTTGCGGTGCTGCTCGGCGTGATTGCCACGCGTCGCCGCAGCGCGCCGCTGACATCGACCGGCGGACGCACCTCGATTGCTGATGATTACGGCGACTCGCCGCTGGCACATGAAGATCGTGATGCCGACATCGCCCAGGTCAACGAACGCGAGGAAAAATTCCTGCGCGATCGCATCGACCAGGACCCAACCGATCTCGGTGCGCGACTCGAACTCCTGAGCATGTACTACGCCGACAATCGTCGGGACGAATTCATTGCCGGCGCGCAGGAGATGCATGCCTACGTCGAGGATTCGAATGAGCCGGAATGGCGCCAGATCGTCGCCATGGGCGAGGACATCGCGCCGCACAATCCGCTTTTCGATAGCGATGCGGATGCAATACAGACCAATGAATTCGCCGCTCAGACGACCGGCGAAGCACTGGCAGCGGCACGCGACAGCGAACGTTGGGCGCCGCAGATCGTGCGACCGGTCGAACCGATCGACCTAGATTCGCTCGATGCCGGTCATGCCCCCAGTTGGCGCGAAGATCGCAAGGCGCTGGCCGAGCATTTCGACGCCGACAACAATCTTGTCGACGCCGAATCAAACCGGGGAAGCCCTGCGTTCGATAGCTCGCTTGCCGACGCCGACTCGTTCGACTTGCCGGTTGATGAGTTTGGCGACGCCGAGGCGACGGATTTCGCATCCGATACCCGGTCGCAATTGGACCAGGCCTCTGCACCTGCTGCTGTATCTCACACAGAATTCAGCGGATTCGATTTACCACCATTGCCGCCTGATGCACTGCGGCCGTATCGCGAAGTGGCTGCGGCCGACGAGGCGTCGGTTCCGGAGAGCGAAAGCGATGGTGATGCGTTGGGCGATGAAGAATTCTACGTTGGCGACGACACCTACGGCACCAAACTCGATCTCGCCCGCGCCTATGTCGACATGGGCGATCCGGAGGGTGCACGCTCAATGCTGGAAGAGGTTCTTGCCGACGGCAACAGCGAGCAACAGGATCAGGCTCGTCGTCTGCTTTCCGATATCGTTTGATGTGCGATCGACTGGGTGACGTGGCGCACAGTCTGATCGACGCGCAAGTCTGATCCGATCCCATCCGCGCCACACTGCGTCTGCAAGCTACAATTCCTTCCCCGCGTTCATGAAGGCGCAACTCGCGTTTTGCAGACGCGTCACTCGGTAGAGCACGGTTTGCGCATTGCACTGGGCGTCGAATACGACGGCACCGATTTCCTCGGCTGGCAGCGCTTGAGCCATGGCACGACCGTGCAGGCGACGCTGGAACAGGCGCTGAGTTTTGTTGCTGCGCATCCGGTAGAAGTCAGCTGCGCAGGACGCACCGATTCAGGCGTCCACGCGCGCTGCCAGGTCGCTCATTTCGATAGCGACGCGATCCGCGAGCCGCGTGGCTGGTGCCTCGGCGCGAATTCGCAATTGCCGCACAGCGTCGCGGTGCGTTGGGCGGTTCCGGTAGACGATCAGTTTCACGCCCGCTATTCGGCACGTGCGCGCCGATATCGCTACACGATCCTGAATCGACCGATTCGTCCGGCGCTCGATGCGCGTTTCGTAACCTGGGAGCGTGCGCCGCTTGACGTCGCTGCAATGCATCGCTCTGCCCAGTCGCTCGTCGGCGAACATGATTTCACTTCGTTTCGCACCATTGCCTGCCAGGCCAAATCGCCCACGCGCTGCGTGCACGCAATTGAGGTTTCATCACAGGATGATCGAGTGATTGTCGAGATCGAGGCGAATGCGTTCCTGCATCACATGGTGCGCAATTTCGTCGGCTCGTTGCTGCCGATCGGACGCGGTGAACAGCCCGAATCGTGGCTCGTGGAACTGCTTGCGGGCCGTGATCGCGCCAAGGCCGGACCGACCGCGCCATCGACAGGATTGTGCTTTATCGGCCCGCGCTATCCTGCGACTTCGGGATTGCCCGATGAGGTCATCATGCGATGAGCGAATCGCTGGAAAAATCACAATCGACGCCACGCGTGCGCATCAAGTTTTGCGGCTTCACGCGCGCGCAGGATGCCCGCGCTGCAGCGGATTGCGGTGTCGATGCGATCGGCCTCGTGATGACGCGCAAGAGTCGACGATTTGTCGATCTCGCTGCGGCGACGCAGATTCGTGCGCAGGTGCCACCATTTGTCAGCGTCGTCACCTTGTTCAACGACGACGATCGCGAGTGGGTCGAAGCCGCGCTGGCGAGAGTGCGTCCCGACACCGCGCAGTTTCACGGTGGCGAATCGCTGTCGTTTTGCGAGCAGTTCGGGGTGAGCTATATCAAGGCCGTTCCGATGGCCTCGATCACGGATGTGGCAAGCTATGCAGCCGGATACCCGAGTGCCGTCGGATTCCTGCTCGATGCCCATGCGAGTGGAGGGCAGGGCGGTGGCGGTACAACGTTTGACTGGTCGCTGGCAACGCCGCTTGATCGCCCGTTGATTCTTGCCGGTGGCTTGCATGCCGGCAACGTGGTCGAGGCGATTCGGCGAGTGCGACCCTTCGCAGTCGATCTCGCGAGTGGCATTGAATCGGCACCGGGCATCAAGGATGTCGCGCGCATGCGCGCATTCGTCGCGGCCGTGCGCAGTACCGATGAGCCAATTGAAGAATATTGAAACAATGGACGATTTCCGCCACATCGACGATTTCAACGCATGGCCCGATGCGAACGGGCGCTTCGGCGATTACGGCGGTCGCTACGTCGCGGAAACCCTGATGGCACCGCTCGCCGAGTTGACCGATGCGTATTTTTCGCTGCGCGACGATCCGCAATTCATCGCCGAGTTCGAGCGCGATCTCAAGTACTACGTTGGTCGCCCCTCACCGATTTATCACGCCGAGCGCCTATCGAAAAAGATCGGCGGCGCGCAGATCCTGCTCAAGCGCGAGGACCTGAATCACACCGGTGCGCACAAGATCAACAACACGATCGGCCAGGCACTCGTCGCACGACGCATGGGCAAGCGCCGCAT
>JBDTOS010000360.1:0-3046 GCA_039933095.1 Dokdonella sp. | reverse complement strand
AGCTGTTGCCGGCGATGATCGAACTTTGCAGTGTCGAGGGCAGCGCGAAATTGATGAACGAAATTCCGCCACCGCCGCCACCGGCATGATTGTTCGTGATCGTGCTGTTCTCGATCGTGATCGCAGTAACCTGGCGTACGCGGATGCCGCCGCCATCGTCGTCGCGCGTCGAATTGCCCGACACGGTCGAGTTGCGCAAGATCAGATCGCCTTCCTGGGTGAAGCCGCCGGCGAAGCGCACCGCGTAGTTGTTCGAAATCGTCGAGCGCTCGATGATGCCGCCGTTGTGGGCGACGAACAGGCCACCGGCAATCTCGAAATGCGACAGCGGGTTTGGCGCGGCAGTCGCCGAGTTGCTGGAAATCGTGCTGTCGAGCATATCCACGCCATACGAGAATGCGCCTCCGCCATACGCTGCGGTGCCGTAAACCGGGTGATCGCCGAACGCCGTACAACCGGAGATCGTGCTGCTGCGCATGGTCAGCAAACCCGACAACACTCCGCCGCCATAGGCACCTTCGCCGATCACCGTGCAATCACGTACGACGCTGTTGGTCAGGGTCAGATCGGCGGCGGTCGCGATGCAGCCACCGAAACCGATGTCGTTGCCGCTCGCTGCATAGTGGCCGTGTTCGATGGTCAGGTTTTCGATGCGCAGGGCATCGGAGCCGGGGTGATAGATCACCCGATCGAGATCATTCCCGTCGATCGACAACTGGGTCGCGCCGGGTCCGCGCAAGGTCAGTTCATCGAGTTCGATATCGAGCGCGCCGTTGGTCAGGCTGATGCGACTGCAGGTCAGGGCCGTCATGTCGATCACGTCGCCGCTGACAGCAGTATCAACGGCTGCGCGCAGGCTGCCGGCGCTGCCGTCGTCGGCGCAGTTGCTGACAATCAGATTGGCTGCGACATGATTTTCCGGTGCCGGACGCGAAATCCGCAACGCATCAATGCGCGAGCGCAACGGCGTGACTTGCGCGCTGCGCTCGTATGCGAGCGGCCAGCTGTGCGGCGCGGCAACCAAGGAAGCGGAACGATCAACGCGAGCGACAGCCGCGCCGCTGGTCGCCAGCACAATCGCAGCGGCGAGTGCGGTCAGTCTGGGTCGAAACGAACGCTGATCGGCAAAAAAGCTCATGCTTTGGCAGTTCCGGCAGGGTATTACCGAAGTTTACGTGGTCCCGCAGCAAAGGTCGTGACGGGACGATGACATTGCTTGGTTGATCATCGGCAACCCTTCAGTGCCTGATTCCCATGCCCCAACGATCCGTGGCATCCATCCTGACCCTGCTCGGCGTGTTGCTGCTGAGTGGCTGTGTACGCACCGCATTGGGCTTGCTCAATGCCGGGCAGGCCCGCCCGCAGTCGGTCGTATTCGATGCGACGCATCGGTTGTCACTGGATATCTATCGGCCGCAATCCGCGACCGGCGACAAGCCGCCGCCGATCGTGGTTTTTTTCTACGGCGGCTCATGGAAGATGGGGGAGCGCGGTCAATACCGGTTCGTCGGCGACAAGCTGGCTCAGAACGGCATGCTCGCGGTGCTGCCGGATTATCGAACGTACCCACAGGTGAAGTTTCCGGCATTCATGGAAGATGCGGCCAACGCAGTCGCGTGGATTTGCCAACACGCTAGCGAAATTGGCGGCGATCCGTCGCGGATCTTCATCGCCGGACATTCAGCCGGTGCGCATATCGCCGGATTGCTTGGCACCGACGGGCGCTATCTGCAAGCGGTGGGTATCACTCCGAAGGATCTGGCCGGTGTGATCGGTGTCGCCGGACCGTATGATTTCCTGCCGTTCACCGACGACTGGATGGTCGATATTTTCGGGTCCGATGCCGAATCGCAGACACGCTCGCAGCCGATCAACTTTGTCGATGGCGATGAGCCGCCGTTTCTGTTGATCTACGGCGGCGACGACAAGGTTGTTTGGCCGCGCAACAGCGAGAATCTCGCCGTCAAACTGCGCCAACACGGCGAGTCGGTGCGGCTGGTGAAGATTCCCGGTATCGGCCATTTCCGCATTCTCGGCGGATTTCGTTTTAGTGGGGTCGCACCGGAGTTGGTTCCGGAAATTCGCAGGTTTGTTTTCGAAACTCAATCTCCGGCGAAGTAATACCCACCGGCGCGGTCGATGGCCGTGACCCGACAAATCAGCTCAGTGGGTTGCGTTGATCAAATCCAGCCGCGACGCGCCAGCGACGTCGGCTCGCCGCTGCCGATCACAAAGTGATCGAGTACGCGGACATCGATCATTGCGAGCGAGTCGCGCAATCGCAACGTGATCGCGCGATCGGCTTGACTCGGTTCGGCGACGCCGGATGGGTGGTTGTGGGCAAAGATCACTGCCGCAGCATTGTGGGCGAGACAGCGGCGCACGACCTCGCGGGGATGCACGCTGGCACCGTCGATGCTGCCGCGAAACATTTCCTCGAACGCGAGCACACGGTGACGGTTGTCGAGAAACAGGCAGGCGAACACTTCATAGGGATACGCGCACAGACGTGATTTCAAATAGCGCGCACTGGCTGCCGGATCGGCTAGTGACTCCTCGTTGCGCAGTTCGGCATCGAGATAGCGCCGGCCGATTTCCAGCGCGCCCTGCAAGCGGCAATACGCGACGGTACTGATCGGACTCGTGGCACGCGGGGTATCGAGCAGGGATTTGAGACTACCCGCATCGCTGAGCAGTCCGCGCCCCAGATCAACCGCGCTTTGGCCGCGCCGACCGGAGCCGAGAAAGATCGCCAGCAGTTCGGCATCCGACAGCGCCGCAACACCGCGTCCCAGCAGTTTTTCGCGTGGTCGCTCGCCATCGGGCCAATCACGAATGCTCATGGTTACGGATTTCCGGAACGGGAAAACAACAGCTTAGGTATACCGAACGATCCGGAAAACCGGCGCAACGCGTGTTTTTCAGTAAGCTAGTCACCTGTTTTCGGGTAGGGATTTTCCTACATGGCCCATCCATCGCTGACCGGTCAGCGTCTGCTGCTTGGCGTTTCCGGCGGTATCGCTGCGTACAAGGCCGCCGATCTTGT
>JBDTOS010000359.1:0-3052 GCA_039933095.1 Dokdonella sp. | reverse complement strand
GCGTTGCCCACCCTCGGTGCGTTGCGGCTGCACCGCGCCATAACGTTTCTCCCAGGCGCGCAAGAGATCGGGGGTCAAACCCGTGCGTTTGGCGACGACGCGCACGGAGTGCTGGGGAGCGGTGGGTAAATCGAGCATACAGCCATGTTAGGAGGCCGCCCTCAGTTTGTCCAGAAAAATACTCACTATGTCCAAGTATTGATGCCCTATTGACAAGAAAAAGTTGGACATATAATCTACAGCCTCCATGGATTCTCTTGAATCTATGGACAAATCCTGGACACCAGGGCCGCTTTCACCCAATCCCCCACAGCAAACGGAGTCTCCCCATGAAATTTGTTCCTTTCGTTCTCGCATCCGCCATTCTCGCCGCGCCTCTCGCTGCGAGCGCTGGCAACATGAACAACTCGGCGAAGATGGATATCGTCGATACCGCCGTCGCCGCAGGTTCTTTCAAGACCCTTGCCACCGCCCTTGAGGCGGCGGGTCTCATTCAAACGCTGAAAGGACCCGGTCCATTCACCGTATTTGCACCGACCGACGCCGCCTTCGCGAAGCTGCCCGCCGGAACGATCGAAGCCCTGCTCAAGGACAAGGCCAAACTTACCGCGATCCTCACCTACCATGTAGTCGCTGGCAAAGTTGAAGCCAAGGATGTGGTCAAGCTTGATAGCGCCAAGACTCTCAACGGTCAGTCGGTAACGATCAAGGTCATGGGCGACACCGTGCATGTCGATGGTGCCACGGTGACGGCGGCCGACATTGAGGCAACCAATGGCGTTATCCACGTGATCGACACTGTGTTGATTCCGAAGGAGTAATCCTCGCTTCCGTCCTGTCGAGCAGATTGCAACAATGCTCGACCTTGCGCCCCCGCCGTCCCTCCCGGCGGGGGCGTTCGTATGTTCAGGTCTTGATGAATGCCGGACTGCAGCGCGGCGAGCACCGTGAACCAACTCGGCATTCCCGACCGCGCGGTCATCGGAATTGGGTTTGGTGGCGGCCTTGTTTGCACCGCTCGGCAGTCTGCCAGGGTTGGTCAGGGCGGCCAGCCTGTCGTTCCGGTGCAGGTCATCGCCAGGGCAGAGAGATTTACCGACTGGATTGAATGAACCCTTCTCTTCCACGCACTTCAATGCGTTTCTGTTCAGCTGCAAAACGGTAAGCTGAATCCCATTTTCAATCACGTTCCTGCGTCGGCTGCGGCGATTGCTGCCTGGCGACCGATTTGAAAAAATCCATCAACGATCAGCAAGGAGACCGCCATGGCCAGCAAGTCCAATGCGCAGAAAACGCAGAAATCGTCGAAGACCGTCAAGAAACCTTTTCTCAGTGACATCAAGGCGATTCGCAAACGCGCGCGCCAGCATATCGAGCGCGGTGCGATCACCGACGGCTACAAGGCCGATCGCGATACGGTGATCAAGTTGCTCAACGAGGCGCTGGCGACCGAGATCGTCTGCGTGCTGCGTTACAAGTATCACTACTACATGGCGTCCGGGATCAATGCCAAGAGCGTTGCGGCGGAGTTTCTCGAACACGCGGGCGAGGAGCAGGCGCATGCCGATTCGATCGCCGAACGCATCGTGCAACTCGGGGGCGAGCCGAATCTGTCGCCTGAAGGCCTGCTTTCGCGCAGCCATGCCGAATACGTCAAGGGTGACGATCTGGTCGACATGATCAAGGAAGACCTGGTCGCCGAGCGCATCGCCATCGACAGCTATCGCGACATCATCACCTACATCGGCGACGACGACACCACGACCAAACGCCTGATGGAAAGCATCCTCGCGATGGAAGAGGAACACGCCGAGGATCTGAGTACCTTGCTGGAAGATCTCGGCAAGAAAGGCGAGCCGGCCAAGCCGCGCTGATGTTCTTCGGCGTCGGCGGAGCCAGCGCACCAGCGTCAGGCATGAATTGTTGACCATGAGCCATCATCATCGGAGCACAAGTACGCGTGGAAGCCATCGATAACCTGCGCGCGAGAACACCGTGGCGGCTGCGCGCGCTGCTGGTGCTGGCGGCGATTGGTGTGATTGTCGTGCTCTCCTTGATGTGGTGGTGGGATACCGAGCCGCCGCATTTCGATGTGACTGCGACGGCGCAGGCGCGCGCTAAAGCGCAGCAGCAGCCGGTAGTCGTCGGTTCGGCAACCACGGCAGCACTGATCGGCAGCATCCAGACCATGCTCGACAAGCGCGGTGGTTACCTCAGCAACGACCGGTTTCCGCCGGGGGTGCTCATGGACAACCTGCCGAATTGGGAATTCGGCGTGCTGACTGCGTCACGCGATCTGGTGCGCGCCTTACGCAATGATTTCAGCCGCTCACAAACGCAATCGCTCGAAGACAAGGATTTGCAGGAAGCCGATCCGCTGTTGAATTCGCCGAACGATCGTTGGCTGTTTCCAAGTTCCGAAGGTCAGTATCGCAAGGCGATCGCGCGTGTCGATGCCTACTCGAAACGGCTTGCCGACACCAACCAGCAGGACGCGCAGTTTTATGCGCGCGCCGATAATCTCGCCGATTACCTGCAACTCGTTTCAACGCGTCTCGGATCGCTGTCGCAGCGATTGTCGGCTAGCGTCGGTCAAGTCCGCATCGATACCGATCTTGCCAATGACGGCAATGCCGAGCAATCGACTGCGGCGATCAGCCCGCGCATGGTGAAGACGCCGTGGTCGAAACTCGACGACAATTTCTACGAGGCGCGCGGCTACACTTGGGCGCTGCGCGAGCAACTCGATGCAATCCGCATCGACTTCGCCGCCGTCCTGCGCGACAAGAATGCGATGGTCAGTCTGGAGCAGGTATCGCGCGAGATCGAGGAAGCGCAGAAACCGTTGCACAGTCCGATGGTACTCAACGGCGCGCCATTCGGTTTCTTCGCCAATCACTCGTTGGTTCTGGCGAACTACGTCTCCCGTGCCAACGCCGCGATCATCGAGTTGCGCGAGTTGCTCAAACGCGGCTGAGTTCCGCGTGCGAAAATGTCACGGTCGCGGCAGTCGCGCGTCGCGCCATTCACACGCCTTCAACAAGAAACTCGC
>JBDTOS010000358.1:0-3059 GCA_039933095.1 Dokdonella sp. | reverse complement strand
GCGCGGAAGGCGCGCGCCGGCTTGCAGCGCAGTCGGCCGCACCGGTCGGCCGGGAGCGTTGTCTCCTCCATCGTGAAGAGGATGGCTTGAAACTCAATTCAGCGCACCACCGCAACTCGAACCTTGACCGGCAGTACAGCCGAAACAATGATCGGCGACGCCGATGCGGCGCGGTAACTCGTCGTTGTCCAGCAAATCGCGAAGGTGTGAATGCTGCTTGTCGCCACCGAACGGCAACTCAAGCATCTGGTTGAAATCGCAATCGTACATGCGGCCTTCGTAATCGATGCTCACCAGATTGCGGCACATGACATTGGCAAGGTTCTCGACCCGGTGCGCGCTGCGCAGGGTATCCATATAGGAGTCGAACTTGCCTTTCGAGATCAACCACGAACCGAAGCGCTTGATCGGCATGTTGGCAATCGCGAACAGATCGTTGAACACGATGCCGAAATTGTCGAACAACAACCGACGATAATCGTCGCGCAACGATTCCTGTGGCGGCGGCAGGAACGCGCCGTTGGGGTTGTAGACGAGGTGCAGCGTCATTCCGCTGTCGGGTTTGCCGTAGCCAAGTGCGTTGAGTTTTTGCAGGGCGACGATCGACGAATCGAACACGCCCTTGCCGCGTTGCTCGTCGACATTGGCCTGGCTGTAACAGGGCAGGGACGCGATCAACTCGACGTTGTGCTCGGCATGAAAATCAGCAACCCAGTCGTATCCGGGCTCCTCGATGATGGTCGGATTGAGGCGATCCATCACGTGGATGCCGCGATCGAGCGCTTCGGCCACCAGCCAGCGAAAATCCGGATTCATTTCGGGCGTGCCGCCGGTCAGATCGAACACTCCAATCTTGCGCCTCTCGGCGACATCGAGCGCGAGCTGCATCGTTTCGCGGCTCATCAATTCCTTGCGGCGTGGGCCTGCGTTGACGTGGCAATGAATGCAGCTGATGTTGCATAGATAGCCGAGATTCAATTGCAGCGTGTCAATGCGATCGCGCGCGATTTTCGGAAAGGTATGGCTTTGCAGACGTGGCAAAAGCTTATGCATGCGAGGGTTCCTCGGGTTTGCTGGTGAGGTCAACAGTCGGCTTCGATACCAACGGTTGCCAAAGCAGGGCGAGCAGGCGTTGCGCGGACGGTGAGCGAAAGTCCTCAAGCCCAAGATGCATTTTCAGATGCCCGTCGCGCGGCGATTCCTTTGCGGTGCCGAACGAGCGATCCCAGATCGACAGAAAATTACCGAAATTGCTGTTGGTTTCGTCCCTATGCACGGAATGGTGGACGCGATGCCAATCCGGCGTGATGACGATCTTGCGCAGCGCACGATCGAATGCGCTGGGAATCGAAATATTGGCATGCGAAAACAACGAGAACGCGAGCAAAGTAGCTTCGTAGATCGCGACTGCCGTTGACGCAGCGCCGAGCAAGGCAATGATCAGCAACTTCCATGCATAGGACGGCAGGATTTCGAAGGGATGAAAGCGCACGCCAAGCGTCGTATCAAACAAGATGTCGGTGTGATGCACGCGATGCGCGCGCCAAAACCACGGCCATGCATGGAAAGCGCGATGCTGCCAGTAGATCGCAAAATCGAGCACCATGATGGTTGCGAAAGTCGTGACCCACGCCGGCACGCTCAGCGATTGCCACAGATCGGAATGGAACAGTCCCCGATTCCACGTGGCAGCAAATCCGATCGCGCCAATTGGATAGATCAAGCGCAGCGCGATTGTTGAAACAGCGATGAGTCCCAGGTTGCGCAGGCGATGCTTCCAGTCGAACGCGGCTGACCGGCGTGGATGAATCGCCTCGAACACAAACAGCGCCACGATCAGCGCAACGAATACACTGCCTTTCATCCACTCGAGTGGTAGCGATGCGAGGGCAGTAGTCATCGGCTCGGTCATGGAGACACCAACTCCGATTGCAGATCGTGCAGCTGTTCGCGTTGCATCAGATCGCTCATCCACGCAGCGACACGCTGCTGCGCAGGAGTCGGCGCGGGCAACGCAAAAATCGCATCGCGAACCGGCGCGAAATCGTCGAAAGTGTCGACATCACCGAGCGCTTCGAGCTCCAGCCATTCGCCGTTACTTCTCATCGCGGCTACAAAGTCCATTCCGGTCGTCGGCGTGCTGTAGGCAACGTCCGTCCATGCGCTGGAAGGTAACTCAACGTTGCCGCCGAACAACCAGAATCCACCATCGAGTGCGCGTCCAATTGCCAACCTGGGCTCAGCTGCATCGAGCCATCCAGCGGCTCCCAACAACTGCGGTGCCGAAATTTGCGGCGCGTCTGCACCAATCAGGATTGCTGCGCGATGGCACTGGCGCAATTGCCGATAAATCGAGTTCATGCGCTCACCGAGTGAACCAGCTTCCTGCACTAGTGTCGGTAGATCGCACCATGTGTTGTTTTGCGTAGCATCTGGCTCCGCAACTGCCCAATACGCGGTCAAGTTCATTTGCGCCTGTGCTTGCAGCGCAACCGATGCGACCGCCTCGGCGGCAGCGAGATGAAACGCCTCGGCGCCGTGCTTGCCTATGCGCGTTTGCAGACGCGTCTTCACCGGCGACAAGGCCGGAGTCTTGACGAAGATCGCCAGTCCGACTCCGCGCGCGTCAGTCACGTTGCACGCCGCGAAAATAGCCGCGCCTGTCTCCAGGTCTCACGCAAATGCTGTCCTGTCGTGCGCCGCCAGCCGTTGAGTGCGTACTTGCGCGCGCTCGTGTGCAGCGACGCGCCAACGGCGCGTAGTTTTGCTCCAGCAGCACGTGCGCGCCAAATGAAGTCGTGATCCTCGCCGGACGTCACGGTCGTATCGAAGCCGTGCAATTCATCGAGCAATCGGCGTGACAGTACAAATCCCTGATCACCGAAAGGAAGTCCGAACAGGCGGCTGCGCCACCATGCACCGAAGCTGTTGATCCCCATTAGTGGCGGACCGTCGGCAAGAAAGCGCAGGTCGAAATAACCGAGCACGTTCCAGTTGCGACTGATGTGGCGAGCGAGCGCAGCGGCGCAGTCTGGCGTCAAGATCGAATCCGCGTGGAG